>JADHQS010000034.1 GCA_016777845.1 Candidatus Actinomarina sp.
ATCAGAATTGGTCATCTTGGACAGCACAAGATTTTCTTGATTTACAAATTATGTTCAATCTAGCTTGGACAGATCCAAAATATTTATCTCAAGAACCTTTAAAAGCATTAGTAAGTAAAGGAAGAAATTATTCTGAAGAAGATAAAGTTGTTCTTCTAAATGAGCATTCAAAATTAATAGACAAGGTTATTCCAACTCATGCTGAGCTCTGGAAAACTGGTCAGATTGAAATAACAACCACACCTTATGCTCACCCAATCCTTCCATTAATCTTTGATACAAACTTGGCAGCAGTTGGCGATATAGGAGCAGAGCTTCCAACAAATAGATTTAATAAACCAACAGATGCTGCAATTCAGGTTGAGAAAGGTTTGGATTTAGCTGAAAAACTTTTAGGACAGAGACCAACTGGAATGTGGCCTGCAGAAGGTGCGGTATCCCAGGAAGTATTAGGTATGTTTGCAAAAGAAGGAGTTAAGTGGATTGCTACTGGTGAACATGTGTTATCAAAATCTTTAGAAATTCCAACATTTAAAAGAAACACAGATGGCATAGTAACAAACCCTGAAGTGCTTTATACACCTTGGTATGGCCAATTAAATAGACAAGATGATGTTGCTATTTTCTTTAGAGATTTATCTATCTCTGATCAAGTTGGTTTTACGTATAGTGGAATGTCTCCTGAGATGGCAGTGGCAGATATGATGAAAGCACTTGAAGCTGCAAGAGAAGTAAGTGTGACAATGGATAGACCACTCGTTGTCTCAATTGTTTTAGATGGTGAAAACGCTTGGGAGCATTATCAAAATGATGGTATAGATTTTCTAAGTTTAATGTATGAAACGCTTACTACTACAGAATGGTTAAAAACAACAACTCCAACTGAATATATTCAAAAATATGGACCACAAATTGATAAATTAGATAAAGTTTTTCCCGCTTCGTGGTTCCAACCAAATTTTGCTACTTGGATTGGTGAGACAGAAGAGACTTATGCGTGGGATTACTTACAAAAAACAAGAGCCTTTTACGACAGAGCAAATGCATCTGATAACTATACAGAAAAACAACTTGAGCAAGCATTTGATTTTATGTTACTTGCTGAAGGGTCGGACTGGTTTTGGTGGTACGGTAGTGACCAATCGAGTGGAAATGATGACTATTTTGGTTCCGCATTTAGAAACCTTCTAAAAAATGTTTATTCGTCACTTGGAGAAGAACCACCAGCTTATCTTGATATTCCAATCATCTCACCTTCAGCTCAATTGTTTGATAAACAATCAGACTCCATTTTGACTTCAAACCAAGCTTTACTTGTTAACGGAACAACAAACTCTAATATTTGGAATGATGCTGGAGTGATCGAGACTTCAGATATAATTTCTAAAATTCAATATAGATTCTCAGACGAGCATTTATATGTTGCTATCCGAAAATCTTCTTCTGCAATGCAAGAAGCAGAACCTTGGAAGAACATTGATTTAGATATTTATTTAGAAAGCCCATCAAGAACAAAGATTAGAAGATCCTCTGTACCGTTTAAAGATGGAGAACCTTCTAATCAGGAGTTTTTAGGAATTGAAACAACACAAGCAATATTTCATAGGGGTGAAAAACTTAAAAATAGTTCATACTTTACATGTACCAAAAGAGATTTACCCAATGAGGGAAGTGTTAAAGAGGCAACTTTCTCAACAGCGTGCTTAACAAAAGAAACTACAGAGGTGTCTGCATCAGGTAATGAACTTTACTTAAAGATACCATTAGGTGAACTCGGTTCTCTTAGCTTTGGCGATAAAATTAAACTTAGACTTTATTCAGATATATTCGATAGGTTTATCGAACCTTCAAGACCTTTGGCCCTTTTTGTACCGGAAGTATCAAATGTTGAACTCTTTATAGATATAAAAGATCCAATTAAAGATGATTATGGAGAAGGTTCATACACCTATCCAACAGATGGTGTATTTATACCTGGAAGTTATGATTTTGAAGGATTTTCAGCAGGCATTGCGGATGGAAGTCTTGTTATGAATTTTGATATTTTAAGTGCTGTAAAAAACCCGTGGGGATCTCCAAGGAGTCTATCTGTTCAAACTATTGACGTGTATATTGATAAAGACTTTGGATCTGACACTGGAGTAAAACAGTTAGGTAACTATAGGTTTGCAAAAATGCCAGATGGTTCTGGTTGGGAATATCATATTGTAATAGAGGGATGGGAACCACAGATTTGGAAGTCTCTTCCAAGTGGAGAGTCTGAATTAGTGACTAATCAATTTGATATTGTCGTTGTACCAGACAAAGGTGTAATAGTTGTAAAGCTTGATATTGACAACCAGCTTGGTGGTGGAAATCCTGAAGAATGGCACTATGGAGTAGTGATGATGTCTCAAGATGGCTATGGTCCAAATGGATCAAGAATTAGAGAAATCAATCCGTCAGCGGAACAGTACAGAGGTGGTGGAGCTCCAAATGTTGTAAATCATCCAAATATTTTTGATGTCATTTTCCCCGATGAAGGAGTGCAGGAAGACTTCTTAAGCTCATATGGAGAGTATGAAGGTTCTGTTGATGATATTCCTACAGATTTACTCGCAAGCATTCCATTGGTGAGTAAAAATTCATGATAGGATACCTAACATGAAGAAATTAAACTGGCCCTTACTTGCAGTAGTCTTATGGTTTTTAGCTTTTGCAACAGGTGTTTGGGCTGATATGCCTAATCCAATAAATATTTCGAATGCTCTTACATTCGCAGCTTTTATTGCATTTCTTGTTTTATATCGCAAAAAGTTTTAAAAGATAACTAGTCTTGTTTGTTTTGTAGCTTTTGCTTTTTTATTGGACTGGATCCGGTTTCTAAAATTTCTTTATAGGCCTTATCAAAAGCCTCTAACTGCCAACCCGACATCCTTGATCTGCTTATTTCAATTACTTGTTTTTTCTCTTCATCTGTAAATTTTGACCACTTAGCTATTTCAGGCGTAGTCCTTGCACATCCGTAACATAAGTCACTACCAGGATCTGTTACACAAACACTTATACATGGTGAAGGAATTGTCATATATGCAATTCTAATACCTACGTATTTTATTAAATTTTAAGTAAGTTGCTAGCATATTTAAAATAAGAAAGTATGAAAATAGGATTTATAAAAGATGTTGATGGATATAGGGCTCCAATACACCCTGAATCTATTGAGAAATATTCATTAGATGTTCATTTGGAAAAAAATATATTTGATTATCTAAATTATGCAGATTCTTCCCAAGAAAATGTAAAAAATATATCTAACTTAAGTGATTTAGACATTGTTGCCTGTGTAGAAAACATCCAAGATAAAACAATAAAGGAACTAAAAGAAGGAGCAGTTCTTATTGGTATATTTGATTTTGATAAGATCGAAGAGATAAAAAGTTTAAGACCTGATGTAAAAGTATTAAGTTTTTTTAAACTCCCTAGAATCTCAAGAGCTCAAAACTTAGACGCTCTTTCTTCTCAAGCAAACTTGCTTGGATACGCCTCAGTTTTACGAGCTGCAAAAGAGATATCAGACGTCGTACCAATGATGACAACTGCAGCAGGCAATATACAGCCATCAAAAGTATTAATTCTTGGAGTAGGAGTTGCAGGCCTTCAAGCAATTGCAACAGCAAAAAGACTTGGGGCTAGAGTGTGGGCTTTTGATATTAGAAAAGAGGCTAAGGACCAAGTGGAGTCTTTAGGTGCTAAATTTGTTGAAGCAAGCACTGAAGCTCAAGATAGCGTATACGCACAAGAAGTCTCAGAAGAAGAGAATCAGAAAATTCAAGAGGCATTGAAAAAACAAGTTATTGATAGTGATATAGTTTTAACATTTGCTCAGATACCAGGAAAGAAAGCACCTGTCTTGATTGAAAGGTCAACTGTTGAAAACATGAAAGAGAATTCTGTAATTATTGACCTAGCTGCTGGTACAGGTGGAAACTGTGAAGGCACAGAGGTAAACAAAGTTGTTGAGATTAATGGTGTAAAGATAGTTGGCGAAACAGATATCTTAAACACTGTTAAACATGCAGCTACAAAGCTGTATTCAGAGAACGTAAGAAATTTAATCGAGCTGTATATAGAAAATAGTGACGATGAAATTTTTGTGGAGATGAATTCATAATGGAAGCAACATTCCTACTTACATTATTGATAACATTTTTAGCAAGCTTTATTGGCTATGAGCTTATATCTAAAATTCCACAGACTTTACACACTCCATTGATGTCTGGTTCCAATGCTATTTCTGGAGTTACATTGATTGCAGCAATTCTTATATATCCAGAAGTAGGAGAATCTCAAGTTCTCAAAATTATTGTTTTAACTGCAATAGCATTCGCAACCCTCAATATTGTTGGAGGGTTTTCAGTAACTGGTCGAATATTAGAAATGTTTAAGAAAAATGATTGAAATAATTTTACTTGTCTCATCTGTTTTATTTATCTTTGCGTTAAAGCTCTTTGGAAGACCATCCACAGCACATAGGGCAAATACATTTGCAATGTTGGCTATGGCGCTAGCAGTCTTTAGTGCATTTAATTTTGATTTTTCTAATTATGATTCTGCTTTTTATATCACAATTATTGTTTCGGGACTTCTTGGAGTATTAATTTCAAAAAGAGTCCAGATGACACAAATGCCAGAGTTGGTTGGTTTATTTAATGGTTTTGGTGGAGGAGCTTCTGGTGCAATTGCATATGTAGAGTTATCAAAAAGCACCCTACCTCTATCGGATTATTTCGTAGCTATCTTTTCAATGGTTATTGGTATGTTTACTTTCTCTGGAAGCATCGTTGCTGTTCTAAAACTACGAGGAAAGCTAAACAATGTCAATACAACAATCGCTAATATCTTTTCAGCTTTCTTACCACCACTAATTTTATTACCTGCAATTTGGGAATCGGAAATATTATCCCTTGAATACTTTATGCTGCTTTCATTAATTGCCGGAATAATTCGAGTTGCAGTAATTGGTGGAGCAGATATGCCAGTTGTCATAGCATTCTTAAATTCACTTTCTGGAATAGCAGCTATGTCAGCAGGGTTTATTGTAAATAGTATTATTTTGATCATAGCTGGTGCCTTAGTGGGTGCTTCTGGAATAATTCTCACACTTCTTATGTGTGCTGCAATGAACCGTACGCTTCTAGATGTTCTAAAAGGTGGATTTGGAAGTAAATCAATTAATAATGAGTATGATAAAGATCCAATAAGTACTTCCCCTGAAGATGTTGCAATTCAGTTAAGCTATGCAGAATCTGTAATTATTGTTCCAGGATATGGAATGGCAGTAGCTCAAGCACAGTCAGCTGTTAAAGAATTAACAAATACCTTAAAAGATAAAAATATTGAAGTGAAGTTTGCTATTCACCCAGTTGCTGGAAGAATGCCTGGCCATATGAATGTACTCTTAGCTGAGGTAGACATTGATTATGAAGATATGTATACCTTAGAAGATATAAATTCTGAGTTTTCTTCAACAGATGTTGTAATAGTTCTTGGAGCAAATGATGTTGTAAATCCATTGGCTAGAACTGATGAAGACTCTCCAATTTATGGCATGCCAATACTTGATGTCGACCTAGCAAAACAAGTCATTGTTATAAAAAGATCTATGTCACCTGGCTATGCAGGTATTTCAAACCCATTATTTATAAACGACAATGCAAAAATGCTATTTGCAGATGCAAAAGAAGGCTTAGAAAAAATTATTAAGTCCTTCGAGCTTGTTTAAGGACTAGAAAAATTTTATGACATTAGTTGATGGTTTTTATACAGATTTAGAAAAACCATTGCTCTATATTCATATTTTTGCTGGATTTGTTTCTTTAGGCACAGCGTATCTTTTGCTTTTTTTAAAAAAAGGTGACAAGCGTCATAAAAAGTATGGAATGTATTACGTCTACGGTATGTCAACTATTTTTGTTACCGCTATACCACTTAGCATGATGGGCGTTGTGCAACCATTTTTATTTGCTATCGCAATTTTCTCCTTTTATTTTGCTTTTGCTGGATATCGACAAGCAAAAGTCCGAACTGGTGCAAGGGATAATGTGGATAAAGCTCTTACATTACTAATGTTCATCGCAGGGGTAATGTTGTTATTGAATGCTACAGATGTTCTTTCGTTTGGATTTTATGGTCAGTTTGAAGGTTTGAGAACAGTTGCGTTAATTTTTGGAGTTGGTTGCTTGGTTGTAACGGCATATGATCTCAACAGATATAGAAGAACTGACAAGCCAAATTTTTATGACAGATCTAGCACTCATTTAATTCTTATGCTTTCTGGAACGATTGCTGCTACAACTGCATTTATCAGTACTATTGAATTGTTTCCACAAGAGTGGATGAACTGGGCTATGCCAAATATATTTATTGTTCCATTTATTGTGTACTTTTCTAGAAGAGAGTTGGCTAAAAAAGCTACATAAATTATTTGATTAATTCATATGCCGGTAAAGTTAAAAAGTCTGAAAAATCTTCATCAAACACCAACTTTTTAAATTCGTCCC
>JADHQS010000035.1 GCA_016777845.1 Candidatus Actinomarina sp.
GCAAGACCTTTAATAGTTTTAGATGAAAACTTACAAGACAAATTACTTTCAGAGATTATTAGTTTGTCTCTAAATAGTCGCCAGGTTGAAGAAAAGGTGAGCCAGTTAAATGGTAATTCTTCTATGAGCGAAGAAGTTCTCCACCTTAAGAGTAATCTTGAAAACACACTAGGTTCAAAAGTTCAAGTCAAGAAATCTGGAAAGTCATTTAAAGTAAATCTAAACTTTCAAAATATAGAAGCTCTTAAAAAATTTATTAATAAATTAAATTAATTTCTAAAAAATTTCAGAATAAACTTCAGAAACTATATCAAAAACTGTTTTTACATTAATTTGGTAAAAATTACCATTTATTACTAAAGACACGGCTCTGGTATTTTTAAGAAGCAAGTTATTTTTACCAATTGAATCAAAGTTTAATTTACCGCTAATTTCATCTGCTAATTTTTTACCAATACTACTAATAGAATGTTTTCCTACGAAATAATTTACAGACTGTGTTTCGCTGTTTTCAAAAGTTAAGAACAACGTAGGGTTAATTTTGTTTACAAAAGAAATAGTATTTTCTTTGCTCATCTCTTCCCCAGCTTCAGAAACAAAAGTAACATTCATTCCATTTTCTGTTCCAGCTCCTTTGATTAACTCATAAAACACTACTTGTTCTCTGTACTCACCATTATTTTCAACATTTATGCAAATATTAAAAGTTGAACCAGGAGGCTTAAAGCCCTTAATAGCTTCATTTAGTGACTTATCTAAAGTTGGTCTGATTAGCTTTTTAATTTCAATCGCAGTATTCAAACCAACAACACCATCTACACCAAGTCCTCGATTTTCTTGAAATGCTTCCACAGCTTTCATTAACTCTTTTGTGTACACGGAGTTGATTGGTTCTGAGTAAAATCCAAGTCTGGATAACATTTCTTGAAGTTCTTCTACATCAGACCCTTTTAACACAGGGTTTGAAAAATTGAGAATTCGATCACCTAAATTGTAACCATGATTCAAAAGCTCTAACCAGAGATTTTCTTTAGAAATATTTTTGTTTAAATTGTAATCATTCAAAAAAAGCTCTACTAATGCTTTACAGTCAACTGCATCGGTAGGAAACTGATATCCTGCAGCCTGAATTTTGTTACTTAAATCTAAAAGCTCATCAGATGATAATTCATCAATATAGCCCAAGTTTTCTTGATTAATGATCTAACCATCTTTCGGAATCAATAGCCGCTTGACACCCAGTTCCTGCTGCTGTAATTGCTTGTCTATATATCGAATCAGCTACATCTCCCGCAGCGAACACTCCAGGAACAGAAGTACTAGTGTCTGTTGTAAATCCAGTTTTAATATAACCCTTTTCATCTAGTTCAACAAAATTGTTAAGAAATTCTACATTTGGATCATGACCAATTGCTACAAACACACCATCTAAGTTGAGTTCAGACTTCGAATCATCAACAATATTTTTTAGAATGATAGAAGAGACTGCACCATCACCAACAATTTTTTCAACAGTACTGTTCCAAACAACTTCTATTTTCTCATGGTTTAAAACCCTGTCTTGCATAATTTGACTAGCTCTAAACTCATCTCTTCTGTGTATCACATACACTTTTGTGGCAAACTTGGTTAAAAATAAAGCTTCCTCCATTGCTGAATCCCCACCACCTACTACTGCTACTTCTTTTTCTTTAAAAAAGAACCCATCACAAGTTGCACAAGCAGAAACACCATATCCTTGAAGTTCTTTCTCACCCTCTACTCCAAGCCATCTTGCTGAGGCACCTGATGCAATAATTACAGATTTAAATTCGTACTCACCCTTACTACTTGTTAGTTTGAAACCACCATCAATATTTTCAATTGAGTCAATAATCTCGGTCTTAATTTCTGTACCAAATCTTTCAGCTTGTCCTTTAAAAACTTGCATTAGTTCAGGACCCATTATTCCATCAACAAAACCAGGATAATTCTCAACATCGGTAGTAAGCATTAGTTGACCTCCGGATTCAAGTCCTTCAAAAAGCACTGGTTCAAGATTTGCTCTACCTGCATAAATTCCAGCTGTATAACCAGCTGGTCCAGATCCTATTATTGCTACATTTTTCATACTTTTTTTCTCCAATAACTTTTTAGTGATAAAAATAAAAACAGAATACCTAGAGATGCAAATGCGAAACCAGTTGGGTTAACACCGAGGAGCAACCCTAAACCCTGCATAATTTTTATTATTCCTATAAATATAAATATTAACGACAAGAACAACAAAACAATTAAAAGGAAACCCAAGGAAGCAAATCCAGTCACTCTTTTTATTGGTTTAACAACCAATCTTTTAATTGTGTCTAACAAACTCTCAAAGGACTCTAAAAAGCTATCTTCTTGTTCCATAGAACATATATTAAGCTAACGAGGATTATTAATGAAGTTCTATTTATGGTTGCTAGTTGCCAAAATTAAAAAATTTGTCTTTGTGTAAACAAATCCATTATTTAAATACAAGCTTTGAGCATGTTTATTTTGCGTTTGTGTGTTTAAACGCACATTAACTAGTTTTTTTTGTTTTGAGAATGTAACAATGTCTTCAAGCAACTCCCCACCTAAACCGCTATTTTGATACTCCTTTACAATTCCAAATCTCTGCAAAAACCCATAATTTCTAGTTATACCCAATATGCCATAGCCAACAATATCATTATTAGCTTTTTGGACAAATAAATAATTATGAACACAACTTTCAATTGTTTCTTTAAATGCTGCGCTCGAATTTTGCCAATAGGGCTCAAAAATATTGTGATCTAGTTTTATAACTTCAGGAATTTTTGTATCTGTAAACACTTCAACATTCTCTACATTTCTTTCAGATTGCTTAATGTTTTTTAGACTTAAAGAAAGTACGTTTAATTTTTCTAAAACTTTCCATCCAGCTGATTGCCAAACCGCAGAATTAGTCTCATAAACCATAGAAGAGTTAAAGATGAAGTTCTCTTCTAGTGCAAGTTGGTTAATTTTCTTTAATAAAGGTCTTCCACCATACAGTTTTTCAAAATAAACAACTGGTGTTTGATCATTCCATTTCCGAGTATAAAAAGTTCCTTGCCAGGTGTTATGTTTCTTTTTTTCATTTGTTAAAAACATATTTTAAAATTTTCTTATCTTCTTCGTGGGTTAATAAATCAAGAGCACTATCAAATTCAACTAGTGCAATTTCATCTATTTCATCATCGGGTTCACTTTTAAAAGGCTCAACAACCTCCATTTCATAAAACCAAACAGTTTTTTGGACTTTTTCTCCATTACGATCTATTTCGTATCTAGACTCAGCGATTGGTTTGTTGTTTTTTGCTTTTACTTCAAACCCGGTTTCTTCGAACACTTCCCTTATAGCGGCATCTACAGGCTTTTCCCCTTCTTCCAAATGCCCTTTTGGATATCCCCACCAAGATACCCCATCTCCTAGCGAATCATCTCTTTTGTTTTTTACAATTAAAATTTTCTGCTCCAAAAGAACTATCCCACCTGCTGCAAAATCTACTCCTGAATTCACGCTTCTATTTTTTCCATTCTTCTTCTAAGCTATCCATATGGTACCAAGAACGCTGTTAAATTTAATTGACAAAAACGAATATTTAAAAATCGTTTCTGAACTTTACATATCAAATGGTTTTGAGTTTTACCTTGTTGGGGGAGCTGTCCGAGATGGAATATTAGATATTGATACTAAAGATTTTGATTTTACAACTAATGCAACCCCTGAAGAGTCAATAAGTCTGTTAAACAGCAATGGTTACAAAACAACAGAAATTGGTAGAGAGTTTGGCACTATTGAACTTCAGATTGATGATAATTCAATTCACATAACAACATACAGGAGAGACACATATGAAAATTCTTCACGTAACCCGTCTATTGAATCTGCAGCAAACTTAAATACAGATCTTTCAAGAAGAGATTTTACAATTAATTCTATAGCTTATTCGATTAATCAAAATGAACTTGTCGACCCATTTTTAGGACTAAAAGACTTAGCTTCGGGCATAATTAAAACTCCTGATGATCCAATTATTTCTTTTTCAGATGACCCTTTGAGAATGTTGAGGGTTTGTAGGTTTATAAGCACTCATGGATTTTCACCTGATAATAATACTTATGTAGCAATGAGAGATAATATTGAAAGAATCAAAATAGTATCTGTCGAAAGAATAAGAGATGAAATATCTAAACTACTTATTGGTAAAAACCCCTCACTTGGTTTAAGAACTCTTGTAGAAAGTGGTTTAAGCTCTTATATACTTCCTGAATTAAACGAACTTAAAATTGAAGTTGACCCTGAACATCACCATAAAGATGTTTATGAACATACTCTCGAGGTAGTTGATAGTGTATCACCTACACTAATTCGAAGATTGGGAGCTTTGTTTCATGATATTGCTAAACCAAATACGAAAGGTATTGAAAATGGTAAAGTGCATTTTCGACACCACGAAATCGTTGGTGCAAAAATGACAAAGAAGATATTACAAAACTTAAAGTATGATAAAAAAACCATTAAGAGTGTTTCGAGTTTAGTGGAGCTGCACCTTAGACCACATACATTTAAAATGGGCTGGACAGATTCTGCAGTTAGAAGATATATTGTTGATGCCGGTGAAGTTTTAGAAGATCTCAATAACTTAGTTAGAGCTGATGTAACAACTAAAAATAAACAAAAAGCCCAAGAAATTTTTGAAAAACTTGACGAGATGGAAACAAGAATAAAAGAAGTTTTAGAAAAAGAAGAAATGTCAAAACTTAGACCACCAATTAGCGGGGATGAAATCATGAGTCTTTTTGATTTAGAACCAGGCCCAAAGGTCGGTTTAATCATGAAGGCCTTGTATGAGCAAAGAATAAATGATGGTGAAGTTTCTAAAGAGGAAGCAATAAAACTAGCTAGGGAAACTTACAATAATTTATAATTGTATAAATATTCATATATATGTATATTTATACAATGAAGAAATCTACTATTCAAAGACAACGATTAATTGCAGATTTTATAGATTCAGAAAGTGTTTCCTCTCAGAATCAGCTCAAGGGGCTTCTTAAAAAAAATAATATTCAAATAACCCAAGCAACACTATCTAGAGATCTAAATGAACTCGGAGCAATCAAGAAAAGATTAAAAAATGGAAGACTAATTTATGTGCTTCCTAACAATCAAGACAACAATGCCCAGCTTAAAATTGCACAAAAAGCATTAGAAGATTTTGTACTCGATGTAGAACCAGTTTCAAATCAAGTTGTTGTTAAAACCACAACAGCTGCAGCACAAGTTATTGCAGAGTCTATTGATAATTTGTACATTGACAATATTGTTGCTTCAATTGCAGGAGACAATGTTGTATTAATAATTTCTACTAATGAAACAAAAGCAAAAGAAGTAGCAAAGACAATTGAGGATAATATAAAATAACTTAATGTTGCTATTTTCAGAATACGATAAAAGTTTAGAAAACATCTATATAAGCCAACCGGTTGTAGATATAAATCTTGGAGACACAAATAATTATTTGGTCAGGTTTCCAAAGTTCAAGAGGATTACTCACATGATTCTTGCATTTGATGCGGAAAATTTATTCTTAAAATCAAAGAGTTCATATGGTTACTTTTTTAATTTAGAATCACTATTGAATGATTTGGAGGAAAGAGAAAACAGAGGTTATTTTGTTGTTGCTGTGACCTCAAACTCTAACAGACAAAAACAATACAACCCCTACCCAAGAGGTGAACAAGAAAACTTTGCGACTAATCACATAGAGTCCATATTAGAAAATCACCTACCTCAGATTTATGGTGATTACGACATAGATGTAGCTAATTTAAAAAAAATTGTCATGGGAGCATCGATGGGAGGGTTAATGTCAATAAAGACGGGTATTCTAAATCCATCTTTTGAGAACATAATCTCTCTTTCTCCAGCATTTTGGTTCGGGTTTCCAGGGATAGTTAATGATCTAAACAACTTAAATAAGAAATCCATATGTAATTTATCAGTTGGAACAAAAGAGGGAAATATTTTTGGTGATCAAGTAAAAAACATATTTCCTAAAGAGTGGGATTTAGATTTTTCAAATAATAATGATTTCTATATTTCTGGTGTTAAAAAAATTGAAGAGGAACTTAAGTTAAACAACATTAAAACTAATTTCGTTTTCAAAGAAAAAGGCCAGCACAACGAAACACACTGGAATCCAATTCTTCGTGAGTTTCTAGTGTCAATATAAAAACCACTAGCTTTTTTATTGCTTGATAGATTATTCTTATTCAGTGATGGGTAATTCAAAAATTGCCAGAGAGAACTTGGCAAAAAAAATAACAAATGGCGCTGTCATTCTACATAGTGGAAGCATTGTTTACAGAAATAATGACACTTGGTATCCATTTCGACAAGATTCAAATTTTTATTATTTAACAGAATGGCCTGAACCTGATGCTCATGCTGTAAT
>JADHQS010000009.1 GCA_016777845.1 Candidatus Actinomarina sp.
AACATGTCTCTTTTTCTCACAAAAGAAATAACCGTTGGTTCAAACCAAATATTATCACTAAAAGATACTGGCTAGAAAGTGAAAATAGATGGGTAAAACTTAAAGTCAGCACTCGTGGAAATAAAATTATTGACAAACGTGGTATAGAGTCTGTTGTTAAAGAAATACGTCAACGAGGCGAAAAAGTTTAATGGCTCAAGGTGTTGTTAAATCATATGATCCTAATACAGGTAATGGAATAATAATTCTTGATACTGATAAATCGGAAGTTTTTCTTGCACCAGGTTCTTTAAAAGGCTCTATTTTTAGAACTTTAAGACAGGGGCAAAGAGTAAATTTTGAAATAGAAGACAGGGAAGGCATCCTAACTGTTCAAAATATACGAATTGGACAAGACAAGTACTAAAAAGACTTAATGTCCTTAATAAATCTTGATTTAGAAAATGAACAAATAATTAATGATTATTTTAAAGATCTTTGTTGTGACAATTACACAATTCCTTTTTTATTGGGTGGCCAGTCAAATGCAGATAACGCATTAAATCAACTAAACATTAATAAATACGCTACAAAAAGAAACAACGTATATCCAAAAGATTCAAGAGGTTCATCTTATTTATCCCCCTATATACGACATGGTCTACTTAGTCTCTCTGATGTATGGAAAGCCGTTGAGAAATTTGAATACAAAGATAAAACTAAATTCCAAGATGAGTTGCTTTGGCAAGAGTTTTCAAGACATTTATATGCAATAGTAGGTAAAAAATCAAGAAATTATCTAAATTACAAAATAGAAAATCCTGATTCGAATGCAGATATTTATAAAAATATGAATTGTGTATCGACTATTGAAGAAGAACTTGAAAAAACAGGTTATATGGTTAATCAAACAAGAATGTGGTATGCATCTCATAATTCTTTACGGGTAGGTAACGACTGGAATCAATATGAAGACTATATGTTTCAACATTTATTAGATGGGTCTCGTTTTGCAAATAGATTAGGATGGCATTGGGTCATGGGATCACAAACAGGAAAACCATATGGATTTTCCAAATTCCAAGTTCAAAAAAGGGCACCACAGTTATGTAATAATTGTGAATTAAAATATGACTGCCCTATTCAAGAATGGCCACAAACAAATATATCTGAAAAATTAAATAATTATTTTAAAGTAGATGAAGAAAAAGTTTTTGGTCCAAAAAACATAAGAGAAAATATTAGTACTAAACCATCCTTTGTATGGATAACAGGTGAATCTATTGGAGACAATGATCCAGCAATGAGTCATTATCAGGAACTACCAGTAATTTTTATATTTGATATAGAGCTGTTAAGTAAATTGCAATTATCAACAAAGAGAATTAATTTTTTACTTGATTGCCTTAAAGAAATAAATAACAAAAGGGAGCTGCAGGTACATTTAACCACTCCAGATGATTATTTACAAAATAAATATTTTGCATCAACATTTGCACCAGTACCAAAATACAAAAAAATTACAGAAAGAAATATTCCATCTATAGAATTCCCGGCATTACGACTTGCAGATCCCATTAATTTTTACCCTACAAGTTTCAGTTCATGGAGAAAAAAGATAAAGTTAAATATATGAGAAGAAATTTAATTTTTACATTCTTGTTTTTTCACAATTATATTTATATCTATTCAAATGGCAGAATAGGAAAATTTCTACAAGGAAGGCCTTGTTTAATTCTTTCCTCGACTGGTGTCAAGACTAATTTGTTAAGAAAAAATGTTCTTGTGTTCATGAAAGAAGGTAATGAGATTTGTCTAGTAGCATCTAAAGGTGGAAGTCCTACTAATCCAGGCTGGTATCATAATTTAAAAGCTAACCCTAAATGTAAAATTCAAATTGGAAGAAAGAAATACACTGCAGTCGCAAAAGAAGTATTTGATGAAGAGCGTGAAGAATGGTGGTCAAAAATGGATTACATGAATAAAGGTGGATATTCCAATTACCAACAAAGAACAAAACGTAAAATACCTGTATTAATTTTAAATTTGTCTTAGTCTATTTTTGCGCCTAAGTCAGTTTTGTAATTTATTTTAAATTTCATCAATGTTTAAAGGCTATTAAAAACTGTTTCTATGATGTCTATGGATAAATTATCAACGATTAAGTCAGCTTTATTTAATTCGTCTTTTGTAAATATACCTCTATCAATTGCAACTACAAAAGAACCCGATGCCTTTCCAGATGAAATGCCAGGAGGACTGTCTTCAATAATTATATTCTTAGTAGTTTGAAGTTCGCTGATCGCTTTATTATATATATCTGGATATGGTTTATTTCTTTCAACTTGATCACCACCAATAACATATGAGAAATAATTAAAAATATTTGCTTTTATTAATTTATTTTTTAATAACTCATAAGGGCTTGCTGAGACACATGCCGACGTCCATCCCCTGTTGTTTGTCTCCTCAAGTAATATTTTTGCATCTTGAAACATTAGTCTTTCGTTCAACGTCCCTTCTATAATTTTTCCAAGAGATGCCATAGTTTTATCAAAATTTTCTAAATTAACATTTTTTGCATAAAAGCTGTGAACCAATCTATCGTCAATACCCACCCATTGTCTAGTTTCCTCTTCAGATATCTCAAGTCCAAAATCACTTAGATGTTCTTTCCATGCTAAACCATATGATTTTTCGGTATCCATTAAAGTGCCATCACAGTCCCAATAAATACCGTTCATAAATTTTTAACCTAATTTGCTTTGTATGTCTTTAGCACTTTTTAAAGCTATTCCGTCTGATCCCTCTGTGCTCCAATGGGTAAAACTATTTTTTGCCTCTTCTATCATGTCATTTAAAAGTTCGAACTTACTTTTACCAATATTTTGCCAAAGATATAATGCATGGCTTCCTGGAATTGTATTAACTTCATTTAAATATAAATTTTCATTGTGAAGTAAAAAATCTACTCTTGATATTCCTCTTATTTCAATTTGTTCAACGAATAATGTAAGTATTTTTTTAATTTGAGATTCAATTTCTTTACTAATAGTTGCAGGTAATTCTCTTTTTGATCCTTCTAATCCTCCATTATCAAGATATTTATCATTGTATGAAAACAATTCAAAACTACTTGTCCTAATTGGTTTTTCAATTTCTGAGAAATCTAAGTTTGGGTATGTTCTAATTCCAATAAGAAGATCGTTAGAGTTTTCAAGGAATTTTTCTACTGTTGCTCCTTGACTGTAAATTTTAGAATTTCTAGAGAGTTTTAAAGCTGTTTCGTAGTCTTCAACAACCTCTACCCCGATAGAGGATCCTCCAAATCTAGGTTTTAAAATATAAGGTCCAGAAAAATTAGGTTTAGTATTTTTGCTAACTATGTGTTTATCTAAAACAGGTAAACCGATTTCTTTCATTAATGTAAAGAAAACGTACTTATCCATACCGATCTGTGAAGTGGTCAATGAGGGTCCTGTATAATTAATATTTAGTAAACTTAATAAACTTTGAAGTGTTCCATCTTCCCCTGGCCCTCCATGACAAGCATTAACTGCTACTTCAAATGAAATTTTTTTCTTTTTTACATAAAATCCTGGCTCAGAATCATATTTTATCGTTAATTCTTTCTTGAAAATATCGTCATTATCAACAAAATCTATTGATTCTAAGGCATTATTAACCAAATACCATTTATTGTCTTTTGACCAATAAATATTTTTAACATCATATTTATTGGATAAAATCCTTGAAGACTGTAACCCGGTCAATATAGATATATCATGCTCGTCAGATGGGCCACCAAAAATTACGGCAATTGATTCTGTCATATTTTAAGGATGATGATCTGGTAAATCATTTTCAAATAATACAATATCATTTTCATTTACAACAGAGTTTAGATAAGAAACAGCTAAATCTCTATTTTTAAAAAATTTTACTGGAATATTATTTTCTTCAAATGCAAGCATTAAGGGTCCTTTATTGGTAAAACCTACAATTAGGGCTTCGTCAATTACTTCACTAGCAAAATGTGCAAATTCATAATTATAACTAAACTGTTCAGAACCTAGCTCGACCATACCAGGGGTTATAAGATACTTTTTACCTTCCGTACTAAGATCCTCTAAAGTTTCAAGTGAAGAAATGCAGGAGATAGGATTCGAATTAAAAGAATTATCTATAATTGTTTGTCCCATACTTCCCTGAAGAATAGTTTGACGATGATCGGTTTTTTCTAACTCACCAAGATTATCAAGATAAGACTTAACATCAAGCTCAAGTGCTACCATAACTCCAACAGACAAAGAAATAGACAACTGAAGGATTTTAGGACCTTCAACATTTCCGATAAATTCTCCACCAATATAAACGCTATGTACATTATTTTTGTAATCCACAAAAACAGCTGCTCTCTCAGAAGTAGTTGAACAATCTATAACCATCTTTTGAGCAGTCCACAACCTTGCTTGATTTAATAAAAGTGAATCATCACCATTGATAATTACGGAACCAGTCAAATCAACTATCTCAGACTTTGCATCAAGTATATTCTCTAAAGTTTTCATTCTTTCAAGATGTACGGGTGCTATACCTGTTATAACTGATATATGAGGTCTGACCCATGAACACATTTCTCTGATTTCTCCAAAACCATAAGTGCCCATTTCAATGATTGAAATTTCATCATTATTTTTTAGATTCTCATTGATTGCCTTTGCTATACCAAGTCGATTATTAAAACTTTCTGGTGTTGCAAATGTTTTATTTTTTTGAGAAAGAATCTGAGCTAATATATTTTTAGTTGTAGTTTTTGAGTAAGACCCAGTAATAGCAATTATTGGGCCTTCAAAATTTTTTAATTTTTGTTCTGCATCAACAATAAATTTTTCAGATGTATTTTTTTCATAGTTCTTTGTAAATCTCAGAGCTTGGTCATATATATAAAAAGAAAATAAATTAACAACTAATGCAAGAAAATAACCAAGGTCCATAGATAATGACGCAATAGAAATAAGAACTACAAGGATACAATAAATTATATTTAATCTTTTAAGTCTTTCGGTAATGTTTGCTTTGCTTGTTCTGTGCTTGAAATCTAACCCAATCGGTGTTACAAGAGTCAATACTGATAATAGCAAAGCTGGGTAAGGTGACCATAAACTTAATAAAGCCAGTATGATAGCAAGAAAAAAATAAAGATTGTTAAAAGGAACTAATCTAACCCATCTAAAAAAAAATTTTGTGACATATCCTGGAATATAGTGTTCTCTTTGAGCAACTCTTCCCCATCTAATTACGTTCAAGCATGAACTTAAAGTAAGAAAAACTAAAACCAGTATGTAAAATAAATTCATCTTTTTATAATTTCTATAATTTTTTCTGAGCTACTTCTAAGCATATTGTGACCTTCGTCAGGAATTATCGTTAATTGAGAATCGGGGATTATTCTGCTTGAGTCAATACCAACTTTTACGGGTACAACCAAATCATCTTGTCCATAGATAAGTTCAACTTTTGAAGAGATTTTTGGAAGTATGTCTGATAAATCATCATTCACTGCCATAACTAATGTATCTTTTAAAACTTTATTAGCTTTTCTGTAATCATCAGAACCATATTTATTTTTTAATTCATCAAGCCTGCGGTCACTAATGATATTTAACTTATTCATAAATTTATATAATTTAAAAACAGAAAAACCATTGTTCGGTTTAATTTTTCTAATAAGTGGTGATGCAATTATCACTATTTTTCTATAATTTTTCATTTGTGAAAGGTGGACTGCTATTCTTCCTCCAAAAGAATGACCAACAATAACATCAACTGATTCTGGTATTAATTTAAAAAGGTAGTCAGCATAGCTTTTTGGTGAAAAACTTTTTGTAAATGGTACAGACTTGCCAAATCCAGGTATATCAATAGTTATAAAATCAAAATGTGTTTCAATCTTATTAAAATCTTTACCGCTTGTACCCCATCCATGTAAGAAACAAACTTTAGGATTATCAGAATTTACATTTGCAAATGTTAAGTCATCATTCAATATTTTATATGCCATTAATTAAGTCCTAACCCTATTGTCTGTATTGCTCTGATTTCCATGCCCATCAAAAAGAGTAATGCAAATGACCAATAAAGATAGTAATTCACTTTCATTTCGTTTCTGTAAATGTAAAGAAAAGTCAAAATAAAGAGATTTACAATATTATAAAAAAGGCTGAATGAGCCAATTTCATTATTTTGTGTAAAGTAAATAACTATTAAAACTTGTAAGAGTACAGAAGAACAAGAAAGCACAATCAATTTGTTTGATAATTGTAATGAAACTCTATATTTAGAAAAATTAATTACTAGAAAAGTTAACCCAACAACCCCACAAATAAAAAGGCTTATATAAGAAGGTAATTCTAAAAAATAAAACTCCATATTTTTATTTTAGTGGTTACAAGATTGAGTATTAATAATTATTCAGTTACAGTAACTAGTAATGGTATATATACAAAATGATCTAATACAATCAAATGTGCCAAGTGCTTGGTATAGCTCCTTAGAAAATTTTATTGTAAAGGGAAAAAATGCTGAAATCTGGGATTCTGAAGGTAATCGATATTTAGATTATGTCGGAGGATATGCTGTTTTAAATACTGGCCATCTTCATCCAAGAGTTATTGATAGAGTTAAAAAACAACTTGAAAATTTTTCACACTCATGTTTTGCTTTTGCGCCACATGAAAACGCAGTAAGACTATCTGAAGAACTAAATAAAAGGTATCCCATAGATTCTAAAACTAAAACATTTATGGTCAATAGTGGTGCTGAGGCTGTAGAAAATGCAGTTAAGATAGCAAGATATTTTACAAACAAAAAAGCAATTTTATCTTTCAAAGGTGGATTTCATGGAAGAACATATCTTGCAATGGGATTAACAGGAAAGGACAAACCCTATAAAGAAGGCTTTGGACCATTTCCAGAATTTGTAAAGCATGCTGTTTACCCATATAGCTACAGAGATATTTCAGATGAAGATGCTTTGATGAGTGTTAAAAATATACTCAACAGTGTACTTGATCCAAGTGACACTGCAGCAATTGTGATTGAAGTAGAACTTGGAGAAGGTGGGTATATTCCAGCCTCAAATTATTTTTTATCGCAACTTAGAGATATTTGTGATAAACATAATATCTTATTAATTTTTGATGAAGTTCAAACAGGTTACGGACGTACTGGAAATATGTTCGGTTCAGAGACTGTCGGGGTAAAGCCAGACATTGTAACATTAGCAAAAGGAATTGCTGGCGGTTTTCCTTTAGCTGCAGTTTTAGGTAAAGCAGAGATAATGGATTCTATTCATGAAGCTGGTATTGGAAGTACATTCGGTGCCTCACCTGTTTCTTGTGCTGCAGCATTAGGTGTAATAGATGCTTTTGATAATGAAAATATTTTAACAAATGCGAAAAAACAAGCGGAAACAATGAATACAGTTTTATCAAACCTAATGAATGATTTTGATTTTATTGGAGATGTAAGAGGTTATGGACCAATGATTGGTGTTGAAATTGTAAGTGACAAAGAATCTAAAAATCCTGATAAAGAAAAAACTCAACAAATTATCTCAAACTGTAAAGAAAATGGTTTACTTCTTGTTTCGTGTGGCGAGTTTGGAAATGTAATTAGATTTATGGGCCCTTTAACTACGCCAATTAAACAGGTAGAAGAAGCATTAGGAATATTTAGCGAATCTCTAATTTAGTTAGATTCAATATGAGTGAGCTCATGAAGCTGCTTTAAAACATCTCCATCTTTTACTGGTTTAAAAGGTGCTTTCATAAGCCAAGCAGAAACTAAATCTAGAGAGTCTAAGTCATTTTTTTCTTTAAAAAACTTCATATATCTTACGGCGTCGATTGTTACCCCTGCACTGTTTGGTGAATCCCATACTTCTAATTGAACCTCTAAATTAAGAGGAGCACCCCCAAACCCTTTTCCTTCAAGTCTTATGAATGCTTTTTTCCTGTCTTCAAGCCACTTAACATAATCAGATGGACCAATCCTTACATTTTCAGCTGAAATACCTTTGCCTTTATTAGCTACAGAAGTAACTGAAGAGGTTTTACTTGTCCTTTTTGTTTCTAAACGATCTTCTTCAAGCATATTTAGAAAGTCCATATTTCCACCAACGTTTAATTGATATGTATTTTCAAGAATTACACCTCTGTCAGAAAATAACTGAGCTAAAACCCTGTGAACAATTGTTGCTCCAACTTGACTCTTAATATCATCGCCGATAAGAGGGACCCCAGCATCTCTAAACTTTTGATACCATTCATTATCTCTAGCTATGAAAACTGGTATGCAGTTAATAAATCCTATACCTACGTTAATAGCAGATTGGGCATAGAACTTAACAGCCTCGTCCGATCCTACTGGTAGTAAATTGATAAGTATCTCAGCTCCTGAATCTCTTAATGAATCTTCAAAATTTTCAGAGTCAGGTGAAGTTTTAATAATATCTTTGACAAACTTACCTACTCCATCATTAACAACTCCTGGCTGAACTATGACACCAGTTTCTGGAACATCAGAAAATTTAATTGTGTTATTTGGTTCAGCAAAAATAGCTTCACTGAGATCTTTACCAACTTTTGTAATATTAATATCAAATGCAGCAACTACTTCAATGTTGGAGACTTTATATCCCCCTATGACATCAGAGATTAAACCATCTTCATTCTCGGAATTGCTATAGTGTTCGATTCCCTGAACGAAGGAACTAGCACAGTTACCAACACCTAATATTGCAACCTTTATATTTTTTTCCATTTTTTTACTCTAGCAACAGTGAGATTTATATTTTTATAGTGTTAGTTAAAAAGATAATTGAACCAACTGAAAGAGCTGTAAAGCATACCGATCACAAAATACATTACAAAAGTGATGATTCCTATAATTTGTAATATTTTTATAAACTTAGTCACTATTACATTTTACAAATATTCAAAATAATATAGATATAATTTATGTATGATTAAAAATCTTTCTCCATCAAGAGCATCTCAATTTAAAACATGTCCAAAACAATTTAAATTTGCAAATGTAGATAAATTAAAAGAGCCAACAAATGAAGTGCAGGCTAAAGGAACAACCGTCCATCAAGCTCTCGAAGACTTATTTGAACTACCTAAAGAAGACAGGAATATTGAAAATCTCCATAATTTATTTCGTGAAGCATGGACGAAAGTTAGAGGAACAGATGAACATCATGACCTTTTCTCTACTGTCAAAGAAGAGAGAGAATGGGGTGTTGATGGACTAAAGCTACTTAATAACTACATGACAATTGAGGATCCTACGAGTTTTGACCCCTTAGAGAGAGAACGTTGGGTTAGAGGGAGTATAGAAGATTTAAATTTAAGAGGAATTCTTGACAGAATGGATAGAAATGAAAAAGGCGAACTAATAATAGTTGATTATAAAAGTGGTAAAGCTCCAATGGCTAAATATAAAGAACCGAGGTTTTTTGCTCTAAAGCTATACGCCTTGTTGATAAAGGAAGAAATTGGAGAAATGCCTGCAGAATTGAAATTAATATATCTTAAAAATTCTACTATTCATACATTAAAAATAAATGAAGAAGACTTAATAGAATCAAAAAAAGAAATTCTTGAAATATGGGAAAATATCAAAAAAGCTTACGAGAATGATGATTTTCCACCAATTAAAAATACACTTTGTGATTGGTGTTACTATAAACCAATTTGTCCAGTATTTAATGACAACCCACCTGATACGGAAGAACTAAGGGTTGTAAATGAATCAATTTCAGAATTAAAAGAAGAAATTGAGGTATTAGATATGTTTAAAAACGAAAATGAAGTTCCAAAAGAAAGTCCAATTGGAAGCAAAGATAAAGAACAAATTAAAAATCATATAGCAGAGTTAGAGGATCAAAAAAATAATATTCAAGCAGAAATAGAAAAACTTTTACGGAAATAACCCTCTAGTTAGTTTTGCAGCGGCTACTCTCTTTATTCCTTTAATAAGTGCAGCTGTTCGTAAATCACAACTTTGCTTCTCGGAAATAGTCCAAACTTCTTCAAAAGCAGTTAACATTACACCAATTAATCTCTCATGTAGTTCAGTTTCTTTCCATAAATAATTTTGTGTATTTTGTACCCATTCGAAGTAACTTGCAGTTATACCACCGGCATTTGCTAGGATATCTGGAATAATCAATATATCGTTACCCCTTAAGATTTTATCTGCATTTAAAGTTGTGGGTGAATTAGCACCTTCAATTATTACATTTGCTTTAATTCTTTCAGCATTGCTAGAAGTAATAACTCCTCCTACAGCTGCAGGTATCAAAACATCACACTCCACTTCAAGTATTTCTCCATCATATTCTTCTCCACCAGAAAAACCTCTAACTGAAGGATTTTTAGCGATGTGTTTAAAAAGTTCAGGGATGTTAAGACCATCTTTGTTCATCACTGCGCCGCCCAAATCATTTACAGCTATTACTTTTGCACCCCTTTCATACGAATCTAGAGCTGCATACCTCCCAACATTTCCAAATCCCTGAATTACAACTCTTGAACCTTTGTAACTTTTACCTATTTTTTCCATAGCAGCATGGCCAACAGCTACTGCACCCCTACCAGTTGATTCTCTTCTAGTTATTGAGCCGCCAATTGAAACGGGCTTTCCTGTGACTATTCCAGGCTTAGGTGAACCAACAAAGTTACTGTATGTGTCCATAATCCACGCCATTGTTTGTTCATCTGTACCTAGATCTGGAGCTGGTATATCTTTATCAACGCCAATAATCGGTAATAATTCTGCTGTATACCTTCTAGTAACTCGCTGCTTTTCCGCTCGAGTGAGAGGATTAGGGTCTATCGCTACTCCGCCTTTAGCTCCACCATAAGGTAATCCTACAATTGCAGACTTCCAAGACATAAGAATAGCTAAAGCTGTAACTTCACCTAAATTTACATCCGGTGAGTAACGAATACCACCTTTAGTAGGGCCCATTGATAAAACATGTTGAACTCTATATCCAACTACTGTCTCAACTTCGTCATATTCATCTCTTCTAAATGGAAAAGTAACTATAAGAGATCTTTGAGGTAATTTAAGTCTTTCTCTTATATTTGAATCAAGATTGATCAAATCAGAAACTTCATCATACTGATTGATGACTTCTTTATACATATGTGAGTCAAAGAGATTATTTTCAACTATCACTAGCTCATCATATATAGGTTTTTGTCAGAAAGATTGTTATTTTAATTTTTTTGTCACACTGCATTTCTAAATTATAAATTATGAAAGAAAAGGAAATACTTAAATTACTTGAAAGATCTGGTATAAAAGCAAATTTTATTTGTTTAGACCATAATGACCGATGCGATTGTCATAGAATATATGATGAAGCAGCATAAGTTATAGGAGAATAAATGAAAGATTTGATCTGGGATATCGCTAAAAGTGGTGAAGAAACTTTAGAAAATACTGAATTGCAATCAATTGAAGAGCCAAAAGAATTGTTTATTGCAAGAGGAGTATCGCTAGAAGCAAAAGATAGCACCTATAAAATAAATAAATTTGTTGATAATAAAATTGCTCTCGATGTTCAGGAAAAAGGTGCTATTAAAATTTCTGATACTGTTTTTAATTTCTCAAAAAGTTACAAATCAAAAACAATAGATTTAAAAAGATTAATTGATTGGGCTACTAGCAAAAAACTCTCAGAAGATGATATTGAAAATTTGGTAGCGCTTTGTGGAAATACTTTTGTTCCTAAATTAAGGGGCTTAGATGCGGTTGCAGAAAAAAAAGGTATGGATAAACAATTAGCAAGAGATACTTTTATAGAAAAAGTGTGGGATGAAGAGCCTAAATTACAAGTTATTAAAACAAGCAATGATGCTGCTCCTGTATGGGCAAAAGGTTTGAAAGAAATGGAGAGAAGAAAATGAAACAATTGTATGAACTATCTAGAAAATTTCCAAAAGATTGGATTAAAAAGGCACCTAAGGGTAAATTTGGAAATTATGTTCCACACCCAGTAATTACACAGCGTCTTTTAGAAGTTTGTGGCCCTTTTGATTGGGAAGTTGTTGAGTTAATTAGACAAGAAACTACAGGATCTGTTGTTGGTTGCTTTGGAAAATTAACCGTCGAAATTGATGGTAAATTAGTCACAGTAACGTCTATTGGTGACGTAGAACATGATCAAAAAAATGATGGAAGTAATGCAAAACATGCAGAATCAGATTCATTTAAAAGATGTGCAATGAAGCTTGGGCTTGGATTACATTTGTGGGCTGGAGAAGAATATTATCTTGATAAACAACTTGATAAAAAGGAAATAGGAAAAAAAACTAAACTTCAGTCTGCTTGATCAATTAATTGGCCATTTCTAGCAGTTAATACAAAAGTTGCTGGACCATCATTGATTAAACCTACATCCATCATGGCTCCAAAACTACCTGTTTTTACAGTTACGTACTTAGAAAATTCTTCAACAATTTTTAAAATCATCTCTTCAGCTATTTCTGGAGATTTTGCATTTACAAAGGAAGGCCTGTTTCCTTTTAGAAATTTTCCAGCTAATGTGAATTGACTAACAATTAGTATCTCTCCTGATACATCTATTATTGATTTATTCATTTTTAAATTTTCGTCAGAAAAAATTCTGAAATTTAAAATTTTATTTATCAGTATTTCACTTTCAACTTCAGAATCTGCTTCTTCAATCCCCCATAAAAGTAAATAACCATTATCAATTTCTGAAATAACATCTGAATCAACTTTGACGTAAGCACCTTTAACTCTCTGCAAAACAACTTTCATAAACTATAATTTAACAGATGAGGTTAGACAATAAAACAATTCAAATGGCATCTGGTCCAAATTATGCAGCGTTAACAACTTTATTTCAGGATGGTGTTCCTCAAACACATGTGATGTGGGTTGATACAGATAGTGAAAATATCTTGATCAATACAGAAATACATAGATTCAAATACAAAAATGTTTTAAAAGATCCCAGAGTCACAGTTATGATTTGGAAGCATGATAACCCATTTAAATTTGTTGAAATAAGAGGTGAAGTAATCGGAGAAATCACTGGACAAGATGCAAGAGACAATATTGATAAATTATCACAAAAATATTGGGAGAAACCTTATCCATTCCCTATACAAACTGAAAGAATTGTGCTTGTAATAAAGCCAAACAAGGAAGTAATGTTTAATCTAAAAGACGAGGATTTCGAATAATTTAGTCTTTTTTGTATTCATAGAAGCCTTTACCAGTTTTTACTCCTAAATCACCGTTCATAACTTTTTCTTCTAAAAACTTTTTTGGTTCATCATTAGGGTCACCAGATTCTTCAAATTTCTTCAATTTAGCATAGTAATGTATATCTAATCCTGAATAATCAGAAAGTTCAAATGGACCTAAAGGATGATTTAGTCCTTTTTTAATAGCAAGATCTATATCTTCAAAATCTGCAATTCCTTCATCATAAAGTTCATAAGCTTCATCTACTAAGGCTGCCAGCATCCTGTTTACAATAAATCCAGGAGTTTCTTTTTTAAGGACAACAACTGATCTTCCCATATTTTCACTAACAGTTTTAGTACGTTCTAAAACTTCTTTCGACACATTAGATGGATATGAAATTTCAATCAAATCCATTCTTATTGGTGGATAGAAGAAATGCATGTTTATAAACCTTTCAGGATGGTCGCAATGTTTTGAAATTTCAGAAGCTTGTATAAAAGAACTATTAGTTGCCATTACAACCTCTTGATTCATCAATTTAGAAATTTGTTTAAAAATTTCAAGCTTTATATCAAATCTCTCAACTACAGCTTCTATCACGAATGTCTTTTCATCTATTACATCTTCAAGTGAATAATTAAGGCCTAGGTTTTCTTTATAGGAATCTAATTTATCTTCAGAGTATATTTTTTTGTCTATTAAGTTTTTGATATTTTCTTCAACAAATTTATATCTATACTCTAAATTTTCTTTATTTTCGTCATAAATATTTGTTTTGTAACCAGCCATCGCAGCTAAAGCTGCTATTTGGCTTCCCATTTGCCCTCCACCAATTACTGCAATTTTTTCGTTCATGTGTGTTTGTTTATTTCACGTCTTGCAATAGATCTTAAGTGTACTTCGTCTGGACCATCAGCAATTCTTAACGTTCTAACACCTGCTGACATTTTTGCCAAAGGAGTGTCTTGGGAAACTCCCATAGCTCCATGTGCTTGTATGGCTTTATCAATTACATAGGAGGCAGCTTCAATAACTCCAACTTTTATTGCAGATATTTCAATTTTGGCTTGCTCTTTACCAACGTTATCAATCAACCATGCTGTTTTTAGAGTAAGTAGTCTAGCCTCTTCAATTTTAATCCTTGATCTTGCAATCCAATCTTGCACTACACCATGATCGGATATTTTTGTACCAAAGGTTTCTCTAGACAATGCTCTCTTTATCATAAGTTGAAGAGCTCTTTCAGCCATTCCTATTGTTCTCATACAGTGATGAATTCTTCCGGGACCTAATCTCGCTTGGGCAATTTTAAAGCCCATACCTTCGCCACCTATAATATTTGATTTTGGTACAACTACATTTTCAAAATTTAATTCTGGATGCCCAGTGTATCCGTCATCATATCCATAAACATGCATGGGTCTGACTATAGTTATCCCTTCTGTATCCATTGGAACAAGAACTTGACTTTGTCTTGTGTGTGGTGGATTTTCAGGATTTGTTATTCCCATAAAAATACATATTTTGGCACGTGGATTAATTGCATTTGAAGTCCACCACTTTCTTCCATTAATAATATAGTTATCTCCGTCTGAAACTATTGAACTTGAAATATTGGTTGCATCAGATGAAGCAACATCAGGTTCTGTCATGGCAAAACAAGAACGGATATCACCATTTAGTAAAGGAATTAACCATTGGTCTTTTTGTTCTTGTGTTCCAAATTCTGCAAGTATTTCCATATTTCCAGTATCTGGAGCAGAACAGTTAAATACCTCAGGAGCCCACCAAACCTGACCAGTTATTTCTGCTAATGGTGCATAGTCAACATTTGTTAATCCTGCACCGTATTCACTGTCGGGTAAAAATAAATTCCATAAATTTTCTTTTCTAGCTTTTTCCTTTAATTCATCAAGTAATTCAGGAATGTGCAAAGGGTCTTCTGAATCTAATATTGCTTTTTCGTAGGCTACTTCGTTGGGAAAAATATGTTCTTCGAAAAATTTATTCATCTTTTCTTGAAGATCTATTGATTTTTGAGAAAATTTAAAATCCATTGCTTAATTCTATCAATTAACTTGAGACCAAGAGAATTAAATCATAAGATATTTGTTAATGGAATTTTTTGATAAAAAAATAAGAAGTTTTATAACTTCCAATGTTGAATTGGAATACCAATTTAGATTTGAAAAATTTAAAGTAGGCAGATCAAACATTACTTTTAAAATCTTTGACGATTCAAATAGCTATGTTTTAAGAAGACCTCCGTTTGGGGATAAATTAGAGTCTGCACATAACATGCAGCGTGAATTTAGAATTATTAGTAAGCTGAGTGAAAACAATATAAAAGTTCCAAAACCCATTCTTTTATGCACTGATAGAACAATTTCAGATGATGACTTTTACATTATGGAATATATTGATGGTGTAACTATTGCAGATAATTTAGTAGCAGATAATTATTCCACTAATGATAAAAAAGAAATTACGAATTCATTCATTACAACACTTTCTGAATTACACACTTTTGATGTGAAAAATTCCAATTTAAATGATTTAGGGAAACATGAAGATTATGTTGAAAGACAGCTAAACAGATGGACTAAACAATTTAATGCACAAAAAGTAAGAGATATTCCTGATTTAGATGTTGCGACAAAATTACTATTTGATACCATCCCAGCACAGCAAAAAGTAAGTATTGTTCATGGTGATTATAGATTGGATAATGTAAGAATCAACAATAACTCTGTTGCAGCTATTGTCGATTGGGAACTCTGTACATTAGGAGATCCGTTAGCTGATTTAGGAACTGTCATTGCTTCTTGGTCAAATAAGAGTGAAACTGATACTCCATTTATTTATTCACCCTCATTAAGCGATGGATTTCCAAGTAGGCAAGAAATAATTGATATTTATGAATCTAAATCAAACCTTAGTTTGGATGACATTGAATTCTATATAAGGCTATCTTTCTGGAAACATGCAATGATAATGGAGGGGGTCTACGTAAGGTATTCACTTGGTTATTATGGTAATGTTGATAAGAAAGATGTAGATGCATTTGGACAAAGTACATTAAGTTTTGCAAAAAAAGCATCAAGTAAGAATCTACTTAAGGAGATATTTTGAAAGTTATTCCAGCAAGTGAACTAGAAAGTCATATTGGTGAAGAAGTAGGTGTTTCTGATTGGTTTGAAGTAACACAAGAAAGAATTAATCAATTTGCAGAAGCAACAAACGATCACCAATTTATACATGTAGACCCCGAAATGGCCAAGGCAACCCCATGGGGTACAACAATAGCCCATGGATATCTTACTTTAAGCCTTCTTACCTATCTACAAGCAGACATCGGTTATATGCCTGAAGGGTTACAGATGGCAATAAACTATGGGGCAGACAAAGTTAGATTTATGGAAGCAGTACCTGTAAATAGTAAAATTCGAGCTAGAAATGTTTTAACTGACGTACAGTACAAAAGAAACGGTAGATGGCTATTAAAAACAACTTGTACTATTGAAATAGAAGGCAAAGATAAGCCAGCTGCAATAGTTGAAGCTTTAGCGATGTACGTAGTAAGTGAATAAAAAATATAGGAGTAAATAAATGAGAGAAGCAGTAATTGTATCAGCAGCTAGAACACCAATAGGTAAAGCTTATAGAGGGGCGTTTAATAATACCGCGGCCCCAACCCTAGCGTCTTATTCTATAAAAGAAGCTGTGGAAAGAGCTGGAATTGACCCAAAAGAAGTTGAAGATGTTGTTTTAGGATGTGCTCAGCAACAAGGTTCACAAGCTATCAATATAGGAAGATTAGCTGGAATTGCAGCTGGACTTCCTGATAATGTTCCAGGCATGACAATCGACAGGCAATGTTCATCGGGAATGATGGCAATTGCGACTGCATCAAAACAGGTTGTAACAGATAATATGGATGTTGTTGTAGCTGGAGGAGTTGAGTCTATTTCACTCGTACAAACTGCAGATTTTAGGGTAGATATTGATCCTAATGTTACTGCTCACGCACAACATGCATACATGCCAATGATTGAGACTGCTGATCATGTTGCTGAAAAATATAATGTAACAAGAGAAAGTCAAGACGAGTACTCTTTACAAAGTCAGCAAAGGACAGCAGCTGCACAAGAAGCAGGCCTGTACAAAGACGAAATCATTTCAACTACTACTACTAAGTTAGTTAAAGACAAAGAATCCGGTGAAATTTCTGAACAGGAAGCTGTCTTAGAAAAAGATGAAGGCAACAGACCAGAAACAAATTTAGAAGGACTGTCATCATTAGTTCCAGTGTATGGTGAAGGAAAGTTCATAACTGCAGGAAATGCATCCCAGTTATCTGATGGATCTGCATCAGTAGTTGTAATGGAATCAAAGGTTGCCGAAAACAAAGGCCTTACTCCCCTTGGTTATTACAGAGGAATGGCAGTTGCAGGTTTAGCGCCAGAAGAAATGGGGATTGGGCCAATATATGCTGTTCCTAAATTGCTTGATAAATATAACTTAAGTGTTGATGACATAGGCTTATGGGAACTAAACGAAGCTTTTGCTGTACAAGCTTTGTATTGCAGAGATTATTTAGGTATTGATAATGAAATTTACAATGTAAATGGTGGATCAATATCTATAGGACATCCATACGGAATGACCGGCGCAAGAATGACAATGCATGCTCTTATGGAAGGTAAACGAAGAGGTGCAAAATATGTAGTTGTTACTATGTGTGTTGGTGGTGGAATGGGTGCTGCTGGATTATTTGAAGTCATATAAATTAACAAGTATTTAAAAGACTTGGCATAAATTCTAAACGTATAATTGAATATGCATAAAATTACTGACAAAAACAGTTATTTGGATTCAATTAAAAATAGAAATTTAACAATTTACCTCATGGGTGAGCTCATAAAGGAACCTTTAGATCATCCAATTATTAGACCAAGCATTGAAGCGATGGCTGAAACATATGAGCTAGCAGTCAGAGAACCGGAATTAGCATCAGCAACGTCTCCATATACTGGTGAAACTATAAATAGATTTTTACACATTGCAGAAAGTAATGAAGATCTATTCTTACAAAATAAAATGCAAAGAAAACTTGGTCAATTAACAGGTACCTGCTTTCAAAGATGTGTTGGCATGGACGCGTTCAATGCACTTCATTCTGTAACTTTTGAGATTGATGAACAACACAATACTGAATATCACAAGAATTTTATTAATTTTCTAACTGAAATGCATAAATTCAATTTGGTAATTGGTGGTGCAATGACAGACGTTAAAGGTGATAGGTCAAAATTACCACACGAACAAGAAGATGAAGATGTGTATTTACGAATTGTTAAAAGGACAGAAGATGGTGTCTATGTTAAGGGAGCAAAAGCACACCAGACGGGATGTATAAACTCACACTGGATGGTTGTAATGCCTACCTTGAGACTATCTGATAAAGACACTGACTATGCAATAGTGGGTGCAATCCCAGTTGATGCAAAGGGAATAACGTATATCTATGGTAGACAGTCATGTGATACAAGAAGTATGGAGCCTGGTGAATACGATGTAGGAAATAAATATTTTGCCGGGCAAGAAGCAATGGTAATTTTTGATAATGTATTTATACCAAATGAATACATTTTTATGAATGGTGAGTATGAATTTGCATCTATGTTAGTTGAAAGATTTACAACATATCATAGAAGATCTTATGTATGCAAATCAGGCGTTGGCGATGTACTTATAGGTGCTGCAGCTACTATTGCAGAGTACAACGGTGTTGAAGAAGCATCACATATTAAAGATAAGCTTGTTGAAATGAATAAGCTCAATGAAACAATTTATGCTACTGGCATTGCTTCATCACTTCAGGGTTCAAGCACTAAGTCAGGAAACTTCATTAATGATGATCTTTTGGCAAATGTATGTAAACAACATGTAACAAAAGAGACATATGAGATTGGACGAATCGCACAAGACCTTGCAGGTGGATTAGTTGGTTCAATGCCTTCAGGAATTGATTTTAACGAAGGAACAATGTCTAAAGATCTAAAAAAATATTTAAAAGGAAAAAAAGATATTAACTCAGAAGATCGAGTAAAAATTCTAAGATTGATTGAAAATATGACTTTAGGTAGAAATGCAGTTGCTTATTTAACAGAATCCCTCCATGGTGCGGGCTCTCCACAAGCACAGAGAGTGCAGATTAGAAGAAGAGTAGATATCGAAGAAAAAAAAGATTTTGCTAAAAAGTTGTCGGGAATTATTGAGAGGGAAGAATGAAAGCAGTTGTGTGTACAAAATTAGGTGAGCCAAATTTATTAGAAATAAAAGAAGCAGACAAACCAACTGTTGGTAAAGATGAAGTATTAATTAAAGTTGAAGTTGCTGGAGTTAATTTTCCAGATGCGCTGTTAGTACAAGGAAAGTACCAAATTGTTATTGATCCACCTTTTATTCCAGGTAATGAAGTATGTGGAATTGTAGAAGACAAAGGTGAAAATGTAAATATCCCTGTTGGAACAAAAGTTATTGGAATTCCTCCAATTGGAGGGTTTGCTGAATTTGTTGCTATTAATAAAAATTTGGTAATTCCGGTTAGCGAAAATTTTAGTTCTTTAGCTGGGGCAAGTTTGCCTATCAATTATGGTACTTCTTACTATGCCCTAAAAAGACGTGCAAATGCTCAAAGTGGAGAAAGTCTTTTAGTACTTGGTGCTTCTGGAGGAATTGGTACTGCCTCAATTCAATTAGCAAAAGTTATGGGTTTAAGAACTATATGTGCTGTTGGTTCCGAAGATAAAGCAGAGTATGTCAAATCTTTGGGTGGCGATGAAATAGTACGATATGATCAGGTTGATTTAAAAGAAACATTGAAGGAATTGACCAACGGTAAAGGTGTAGATATAGTTATAGATCCTGTTGGTGGTGAAGTGTCTGAAAAAGCATTAAGAGCAACAGCTTTTAATGGTAGGTTACTAGTTATTGGCTTCGCTAATGGACAAATACCTAAAATATCCCTTAATTTAACACTTGTTAAAGGTGTGTCAATTGTTGGAGTGTGGTGGGGTCGATGGACAAACACATCTCCACACGAAACTGCAGAAGATTTTAAAGAATTGGTTTCCTGTGTTGAAAATGGAAAATTAGACATCGTTCCAAAAAATAATTACAAAATAGAAGAAACTTCCATAGCCTTAGAAAACTTTCTTACCAGAAAAAATATAGGTAAAACTGTTATAAGTATCTAGTGAGAAGCAAAGTATGGATTCTCACCAGCAGCATGATCAGTTGCATCTATGATGTTTCCAATTTCGGGAACTGCTTCGCGCAAAGAGGCTTCAATACCTTGAGTGAGTGTTACTTGTGCCATACCACAACCTTGGCAACCTCCACCTAGTCTAAGATAAATATCATTTCCTTCAACGCCTATTAATTGAGCTGCACCGCCGTGAGATGCAATAGCTGGATTAATTTGGTTCTCTAATACTGCTTGAACCTTTTCAGCTAATTCACCCTTCAATTCAGGAAGATCTGCAGGATTGCCAATCATTGCAGGACTCGGTGTATTAGGATTGTCCATAGTTAATCCTGGTGCATCTGGGTCTTCAGACATATCTAAGCTCGCACCATCGAATTTATCAACATCTTTTGCAGCAATTATTACAGGTAAATCTCCAAAATCAACTCTCCTATCATCAGATCTTGCTTGATTTATATCTAGGAAACTAAGATCGTAAGTAAATTGATTTCCATGTACTCCATCAATTTGTAAGAATAATGCATATTCTTTATCTCCAGGTTCTTGATCTCGTAGATCAATAATAGTTTTTACTGCTTCATCGCCAATATTAAATTTAAATTCTTCACTCATACATATATATTTTAACCTATTTGAGATATGTGAGAAATTAATAAATTAAAGTAGCTATATATAATTGATATATGAATAATGTTCTCATTTCATTAAGTGGCAATTGCTCGACTAGCTACGAACTAAAAGAACTTACTTTTGATGAAATAATTGGAGTTGATAATGGTACAGCTCACTTGTTTGACAGGTCTTTAATTCCATCAAAAGTTCTAGGTGACTTTGATTCAATTACACCCGATTTATTAGAAAAAGTAGAAAACATGAATATAGATTTAATAGGTTATGAGCCAAATAAAGATAAAACAGACTTTGAACTTTCTTTGGACAGTATTAATGAGCCAGAAGAAAAAAATATTTACATAATAGGAGGAGAAGAAGGTGAAATAGATCACTTGTTTTCTATCTTTTCATTAGTAATAAATTATGAATTCGCTACAAATGTAACTTGGCTTTACATGGATAAAACTATTATTTTCAGAAATAATGTATCATTTTTTCTAAATGAAGGTTCAAAATTTAGTGTCGTACCAATAACAAGTCTGAATTCATTAACTATATCAGGAGCTAAGTGGAACTTAAATGAAGAAAATATTGAAGCTGGTAGTTCTAAAACGCTAAGAAATGAATCAGTAGAAAATCAGATAATGATAAGTTGTAATGAAGGGCTATTTAGCGTAATTTATTAAGACCTTGGAATATCCTTCCAAGCTTTATCTTTGTCTAGTTTAGGTTCACTAGGAAGTCCTAGAACCCTTTCAGCAATAATATTTCTCATTATTTCAGATGTACCGCCTTCTATTGAATTAGCTCTAGACCTTAGAAACAAACTCTGAGTATCTGTGAAGCCAAAAGTCTCATTTTCAAAATTTAATTCCGGTTGGGTTAACTCGTAACCTCTTGGGAATAGTAAAGCATCATTGCCAAGCATTTCCATACCGAATTCATATGATGCTTTATTGATTTCAGCTTCATATAATTTACTAGTAGATCCTTCTGGACCAGGTGTGCCTTTTTCTCTATTTTCAAATGCTCTAACATTTGTTAATCTTACTGCTTCCTGTTCAATCCATAATTTTATTAACTTATCCCTTGATACTGGATCATCAAGTTCTTTATCGTTCCAAAGTTGAACTAAATGACCAGGTGCGCCACTTCCTCTTTCACGAACATTTCCACCTATAGCAACTCTCTCATTCATTAATATTGCAAGTGAAACTCTCCAACCATCTCCAAGGCTTCCTAAAATATTCTCTTTAGGAATCTTCACATCTGTAAAATAAACTTCATTAAATTCTGCTTCACCAGTTATTTGTCGAAGTGGTCTAACATCGACTCCATCGGACTCCATATCAACTATAAAAAATGTTAATCCCCTATGCTTTGGAACATCTGGATCTGTTCTTGTAACCATTAATCCCCACTTCGCTAAGTGTCCAAGAGTTGTCCAAACTTTTTGACCATTTACAATAAATCCATCACCATCATCTACTGCTTTAGTTGACAAACTTGCTAAATCTGATCCTGATCCTGGCTCTGAAAATAATTGGCACCATATTTCTTCAGTAGTGAACATCGGTCTTAAGTATGTTTGAATTTGTTCTGGAGTGCCATACTCAACAATAGTTGGTGCACCCATTCCTATACCTAAAATATTTGCAACTCTGTTTTGTTGGGAAATCCCTTCATTTCTTAAAGTTTCGGTAATTATAAGTTGATATTTTGGATTTAACCCCAATCCCCCAGCACCTTCTGGAAACTGAACCCACGCAAGTCCAAGATCGAATTGTTTACCCCAAAATTCTTTAATGTCATCTGTTTGGCTTCTGAATTGAATTAATTCATCTAACTTGCTTCTTACCAGCTGTTCTGCATCAGAGTGTTGAGTTTCAGTTTTTACCATAGAAAATTATTCATCAAATTAATCTTATTGATTACCTTGTATGGCTTGCTGAATGATCATTAGCTCATCCTCATTGCTAAGAGGATATGTACCATTTTCAATATTTCTAATCTCTTCAATATTATCAGCTATGTCTTCTGCAGATGCACTTGTATTTACATAACCTTTATGGGTAATAATTCCAATACGAGCAAAACGACCAGCAGCAACTCCAAAGATTTCATGACTTGGTTCACAAACCTCTGATGCTAGATATGAAACCATTGGTGTAACTAAGTCTGCACTGAACAATTTACCTACATCTTCAGGAAGGAGTGCCTCAGTCATTCTTGTATATGCTGTTGGAGCAATTACATTTACTTTGATATTATATTTTGCCCCTTCAATAGCTAATACGTTTGTTAAACCTACTATGCCCATTTTTGCAGCACCATAGTTTGATTGACCAAAATTACCAAATAGTCCAGAAGGTGAAGCTACGTTAACAATTCTTCCATATGCATTTTCCTTCATCACTTTAAAAGCAGGTTGCGAAACAAAAAAAGTACCTTTCAAATGTACATCTAAAATCAAAGATAATTCTTCTTCAGACATGTTTGCAAAACTTTTGTCCCTCAAGATACCTGCGTTATTAACAACTGCATCAACACTACCAAAATTATCAATCGAAGTTTGTACAATAGACTCTCCACCTTCTTTGGTTGCAACAGAATCATAATTGGCAACAGCTTCTCCTCCATTTGCAATTATTTCGTTAACAACTTCATCTGCTGGAGTGCTGCCAGAGCCTGATCCATCTACTGCGCCACCTAGGTCGTTTACAACAACTTTTGCGCCTCGTGAACCTAAATCAAGAGCATATGCTTTACCTAATCCGTTACCGGCACCAGTTACTATTACTGTCCTATTTTCAAAAGATACTTGTGACATTATTCGATTCCTTCGTACATTGATTCAATCTCATCATTATACATCTCAGCAATAACATTTCTCTTCAGTTTCAAAGTTGGTGTTAATTCACCGCTTGAGTCAGTCCATTCTTTATCTAAAATTACAAATTTCTTAATACCTTGAACATTTGCAACTTGAGAATTTGCTTCATCTACTTGTTCTTGAACAGCTTGTATCACTTTCTCATTTTTAGCCATATCTTTAAGAGAGTACTCAATACCATTTTCTGATGCCCATGTCTCTGCACCTCCGTCGCCATCTAATACAATAAGAGCTGACAAGAACTTTTTGCCATCTCCTACTACACAAACTTGACCAATTAAAGGATGTGGTTTAACAAGGTCTTCAATCTCAACAGGTGCAATATTTTTTCCTGCTGAAGTTATTAGAATTTCTTTTTTACGACCTATAATTTTTACAAATCCATCATCGTCAATTTCTGCTAAATCGCCGGTATGAAGCCAACCATCTTCATCGAAAGTCTCCTTAGTTTGTTCTTCAGATTTGTAGTAACCCTGTGCTACGTGGTTTCCTTTAATACAAAGCTCGCCATCATCTAATACTTTTACTTCAGTTCCAGGTATTGGAATACCAACCTTTCCAATTGGATTTAGAACACTTGGAACTTCCAGTCCATCAACTTTTAATTTTTTTGAAAAAGACTCAACGGCATTTCCAGGGACACCAATTGTTGCAGGCCCAGTGTCTTCTGTCATTCCATATATCTCTGTTATATCTATACCTATCGCATGAAACCACCTATGAACATCCTTATTCATAGGTGCTGCAGCAGTTACAAAATATTCAGTATCCATTATTCCAAGTCCTTCTTTAAATTTAGAAAAGACCAGTTTTGCAAATACTTTATCTTTTAAATTAATGCCAAGAGGAACTTTTTCACCTCTTTGTTCATAATCTACTTTCTCTAGACCATTCTTAATTGCCTTATCTATTAAATCCTTCTTAGGGTTTTCTTCAATTCTTGCCTGCAATCCACCTTTAAATCTTTCCCAAACTCTTGGTACTGCAAGAAATACTGACGGTTTAATTGTTGGAAGAGCATCTCTCATGTCTTCTAGAACAGGAACTGGAAATATCTGACCAACTCTGTAAATAGCTTGGTAGTGGTCACCAGCTCTTGCCGCAATATGTGCCATTGGCAAGTAAGAGACAATCCTTGGAAATTTGGATGCAGGAATCATTTGACCAAATAAACTTTCAATTGTCCATAGGACGTTTTTATGAGAAATCATTACACCTTTAGGTTTTCCTGTTGTTCCAGATGTAAATATTAAACAAGCTAGAGAGTCTGGAGTAACAGTAGAAATAGTAGAATCTAATTTAGAGCTGTCTTTTTCATTTATTTCTTTTCCTTTTTCAACTAACTCGTGGTAACTGTGAACATAATCAAGTTCTTTATTATCTTCATAACCATCTATAAGCACAATCGCTTCTAATTTTGGACAATGTTCTTTTGCTGCATTTACTTCTGCAAACAATTCAAGATCGCCTACAACTGCAACTTTGGCTTCCATGAGGTTTGCTACATACTCAATCTGGGATGATTTTAATTGTTTATATAAAGTAGATGGAGTGGCTCCACAGTACACAATTCCTAGATCAGAAATATTATGTTCTTTAGTATTGTTAGACATAATAAATGCTGTGTCGCCTGGGCCTAGTCCAAGAGACATTAATCCTGCTGCTAAATTTTTTGATACATCTCTATATTCTGACCAAGATATTGAATCCCAAGCTGAGTATTCACTATTAGCTGGAGTATTTAATGCTGGATAGTCTGGATATTCTTCGGCATTTCTATCAATAAAATCTAAAAGTGTTTTTCCATCAACCGAGGCTGTAATTAAATTTTCTTGTGATTTCAAATAATCGTGTAACTTAGACAAAATATCCTCCTATAAATCTGATACTCAATTTTAATTAAAAAAATCCAATTGAGCTATTAAATAATAGGATTTATCCCTTTACAGATCCTGATGTTAATCCACCAACTATTTGTTTTTGAAAAAATATAAACAGTATTGCAATTGGCGTAGCAGCTAAAACAGAAGATGCAGCTATGACTCCCCAATCAGCATTAAAATCATTAATGAACACTGTATTTATTCCAACTGCAACG
>JADHQS010000036.1 GCA_016777845.1 Candidatus Actinomarina sp.
CAGAAATACTTTGAGCAATAGACTGTTGAATTTTTTCTGAATTAGGATTATCAATCAAAGTAATTATAGAAACTTCAAACATCTCAAGACCCTGAAGCCAATAAGATGTAGCTAAAGATAGAAGCTCTTTTTCTTTGAGAGTCAAAGATGAATCAGTGTTATTAATTATTTCATATGCTTCTTTTGAGTTAGAAACTACTTTATCTATCTTGTTTTCAAACTCTTCTCGGCTAATTTCAGAAAAATCTAAAAGATTTTTAAATTCTTCGGAAGCTTCAAGATGAAGCGAAGACACAAGAGCAGCTCTGTCTAAAAAATTGTTGAAAGATCTGGCCTCATTGTAGTTTTGATAGTATTGATATAAGCCTAAAGTAATAATCGACACAAAAACTATAAACAATATATTTTTTAAACTATTTCTCATTAAAACCACTTTTTTAACAAATACCTACTTGAGAGACATTTTACTTCTTTATTAAGTGTAAGAAAACAATTACATTTCACAACTAAGATTGTTGATAAGTGGAAAAATTAAAAATTGTGTGGTCTGTTAAAAGTGAATGTGGGCCTATTAGAAAAAAAAATGAGGATTCCGTTTTTCCAGATTTATCTGGAAGTGGGTTTGTGCCATTTAAAGCTGGTGTGTTTGATGGAATGGGTGGACACAAAAAAGGTGAGGTTGCTAGTGAGTTAGCTTCTTCTGTTATGAAAGAAGATTATGAAAATCTAATCTCCTATGTTGAGAAAGCTAATAAAGTAATTTATGAATACCAGGAGAATAATAAAGATTCTGAAGGTATGGGGACGACCATGACAGCAATAAAGATTGATGAGAGTGGTGTTTTACATGTTGCTCATGTAGGAGATTCAAGATGCTATGTTCTCTCAAAACGAAACCTGATTAAATTAACAGAAGATGAAAATGTTCCAGGTTATCAAAACGTCTTATTACAAGCCTTGGGGACAAAAAAGAAGTTATCCATTCAGACAAAAGATATTAAGTTATTCAAAGGCGATGTAGTTCTACTATGTACAGATGGTCTTTACAACGAATTGGGAGAAGAATATCTCAAAAAAAAATTACAAGAAGGTATTAGTGCAGACACTTTAGTTAGTGAAGTTTTGCTTCAAGAACCTAAAGATAATATAACTGCCATTATTATAAATATAATTTAAATATGAAAATTGGACAGATAGTAAAAGATCGATACGAAATCCTTGAAATTTTAGGAGAGGGTGGAATGGCTTTTGTTTACAAAGCTCGTGATATGCAGCTTGAAAGATTTGTTGCAATTAAAACATTGAAACCAAACTATGTAAATCAAGAAACTTTTGTAGATCGTTTTAAGAGAGAAGCAAAAACAGCAGCTAACTTAAATCATCCAAATATTGTTCAAATTTTTGATTGGGGAATTGAAGATGAACCATATTTTGTAATGGAATATATAGAGGGAAACACATTAACTTCAATCATTGCTAAAAAAAGAACTATTAGTTTGAGCGACATTTTATTTATCGGTGCACAGGTATCTAGCGGTTTGCATGCTGCTCATCAAAAAGGACTCGTTCATAGAGACATCAAGCCAGGAAATATAATGATAACCCCAGATGGAAAAGTTAAAGTTACAGATTTTGGAATTGTTTCATTACAAAATGAAGAAAGTGACATTACAAAAACCGGCTCTATACTCGGTACCGCAAGCTACATTTCACCCGAACAAGCGCAAGGCAAACCAGTTTCTATTGAGTCAGATCTTTATTCCCTAGGAACCGTTCTTTATGAATTAATTACAGGAAAAGCACCATTTAGCGGTGATTCTCCAATTTCAACAGCAACGAAGCACTTAACAGAAAAGCCAGAAAAACCATCGTTGTTTAGGCGAGACCTTCCAAAAGCTGTTGAAACTGCAATTTTAAAACTTCTTGAAAAAGCGACCTATGACAGATTTAAGTCTGCTGAAGATTTAAGAGCTACACTACTTCAGCAAAGAAAAGCACTACAGTCGGAACAAACAAGAGAAAATTTAGTTGATCTTACTAACCCAAAAGTCAAATTAAGATTTACATTACCAGCTCTAATTGTGTCTATTGGGATTGTCTTTGGAACAATTTGGACTTTAACACAAGTTTTTGATGGACTTCCTGTTGATGGAGGTGCTCCTACTCTTGTTGAGATCCCTGACTTAACTGGTAGTGAGCAAGCTCAAGCATTAGAAGATTTACAAAATCTTGGATTTAAGGTAGGAATTGAAAACTCGGCAGACGCTTCTGTGCCAGCTGGTTCTGTTATTCGAACTCAACCTTCATCTAATACAGTCATAAATCCAGATTCTTTAGTGACTATTATTGTCTCAGTTGGCCCTGAAGCATTTCCAATTCCATATATTCTCGATATAGAAACTGAAAGAGCAATTTACGTTGTTGAAGAAAGTGGCTTTACATTGGGTCAGTTACTTGAAGTAAATGATGAAAACATACCAAGAGGATTTGTTATATCACAAAATCCTGTAGCTGGAACAAAAATGAGTCCTGGATCAGCTGTTGACTTAGTTGTTTCTAAGGGACCTAGTCTTATAGAAATAAGTGACCTTTCGAGAAAATCACCAGAGGATGCTATACAAATATTAGAAACTTTAGGCTTTGAATATGAACTAATAGAAGAATATTCAGAAAATGTAGAAGTTGGGTTAGTTTCAGGAACAATACCTGAAGCTGGAGAAATTGTAACTCCAGATGAATTTATTCAAGTAATAGTATCCCTTGGGATAAAAATTGAAGTACCTGAAGTTGAAGGGCTTGGCTACGAAGATGCTATAAATATTCTTGAGGAACTTGGCCTAGTTGCGACAGTAAGTGGAGATACTAATGGAGTTGTTAGAAAGCAAATGCCTAGAAAAGGTGAATTCTTAGAACCAGAGGGTGTTGTAGAGTTAACTTTTGGAAACTAAAACCAAAAAACTAAAAATTGATTTACTTAACTGGTATAAAAAAAATAAAAGAGACTTTTCTTGGAGAAAGACAACAGACCCATGGCAAATTCTATTAATCGAGACTTTATCTCAGCAAACACAGTTGGAAAGAGCAAACGAGTATTTTGATAAATTCATAAAAGAATTCCCATCACCAAAATCTATGGCTAATTCTTCATTAAAAATAATTTTAAAAATGTGGTCTGGACTGGGATATAACAATCGTGCAAAACGGCTTTATGAAGCTTCTAAAATAATCAAAAAAAAAGGCTTTGATCAAATTTATCCAAATTTTGATGCTCTACCTGGAGTTGGTCCATATACAAAAAACGCAATTCTTTCATTTGGATATGGAGAAAAGGTACTTGCTATTGATACAAATATCCAAAGAATAATTCAAAGATACTTTGGTTTAAACGATACAAAAGATTTCTTTAAAGAGAATTCGAAATATTTCCTACAAAATGTAGATTCTAGAGATATTAACCAAGCTTTTATGGATTTTGGCAGCTCTATTTGTAAAAGCTCTAACCCAACTTGTAGCGTTTGCCCTATAGAGAGTTGCTGTAATAAATATTTCTCAGATAGTAAAAGCTCTAAAGAAAAATTTAAAGGTTCGAACAGAGAAGTTAGAGGAAAAATAGTCAAACTTTTAGTAAATAAAGGTCATGTAAATAATCTAAAACTTTTTGAAGAAATTGATGAAGATTATGAAAAGGTCAATAAAGCACTAGAGGGTTTGAAAAAAGACAATTTAATAAAGATTAAGAAAAATAATATTATTGAAATAAATTCGAATTAATACTAGTTTGTAAAATATGCCAGTTTCAAAAAAAAGAAAACAAAATAGCAGACCTACACAGTCAAAAAAGATTTCAAGTCAAATGACAACTAGTAACGTGCCTTCACCAAGATGGTATACAATTTTAATGTCAACTTTGATGATTGTTGGAGTCCTTCTGATAGTTCTTAACTATTTAACTTTGCTACCTGGATCTGTATCAAGATGGTATTTGTGGAGCGGATTAGGGTTGATTGGTGCAGGTTTTCTAATGACTACTAACTATAACTAGTAAGTTTCATTTAAAAGGCCTTCATCATAAAGTTCTTCTGAAGTATCAACTTCAATTCCATCTATGTCAAAATTTTCTATTATTTTAGATAATTCATCCTTGCCACCACTGTTATTAAACCAACTTATATGAGTTCTTCTGAGCATATAATCAGTTGGTTTAGCAATACAGTAGTGTTCAAAGCACTTCTTTAAATCGTTCTCATTAAATTTATTTGATAAATCTAGAACCTCATCAATAAAGCTCAGAGGTGTTAGTTTAAAATTATCATTAAACAAATTTTCCAGACTCTCTTTAGCTATCAATCTAAATCCTGTTAGTTTACCCCCTGAAATTTGAATAAATCTCTCATCAATATTGTTAAAAAAGTGACCTCTTGAAACATTTTTTGAAGATGTAAGTTTATTGTCTATAAGAGCACGGATGCCTGACCAAGATGAAATATATTCAACAGTATCAACATTAAAGTATTTTTTTATATGCCTAATAATGTATTCTTTATCGTCAGTATTTGCATATGGCCTATCTAGTGTTCCTGAAAAAGTTTCGGTATCTGTAGTGCCGACTATAGTATTTCCAAACCATGGTAAGACAAACATGATTCTATTGTCTTCAGTTTTTGGAAGTAAGATTCCATTTCCATTAATTTTTAAAGGGTCGTCTTTGAGAATTAGATGAGCCCCTCCACTAAATTTAATAGCAGATGATTTTACAGCGTAATCACCTGGTAAGGCGTGTACCCCTGTCGCCGCAATAATATTATTTGCAAAAAACTCATACTTGTTGCCTTTTAATTTGTTAATTGCTGTTATTTGATATCTGGATGATTGTTTTTTGATGTCTGTAATTTCCATGTAGTTTATTGCCGTAGCATTATTGATTTCTACTGCGTTCCTCAATAATGTAACTACTAATTTTGCATCGTCAGTTTGGGCATCTTGAAAAATAAAGCTTCTTTTTAATTTTTCTTGTTTAAGTAAAGGAAACATTTCCCTTGTTTTTGATTTATCAAAATTTATATGTCTCTGTTTTTTTGTTCTGCTTCCAAGTAAGTCATATAAGGTTAACCCAAGCTTGAAAGCAAACGAAGAAATAAAATTATATTGGAGTATTTTAGGGAGATCTGCAAAACCGTCATCTTTATAAATTGGAGCAAGCAGCTTGAGGGGCTTATAAAGTCCTCCCAGTAATTTGATTAATATTTTTTGTTCTTGCAGGCTCTCCCTAACTAAGCCAAATTGTAATTGAGGAAGGTACCTAATACCACCGTGTAAGAGTTTTGTACTTCTACCGGACGCACCTGATGCAAAATCATTTTTCTCTAAAAGAATTGAACTTAACCCACTTGAAGCTGCCATTTCAAGAGCAGCTGATCCAACAATCCCTCCTCCAATAATAAGTAAATCAAATTCGGATTTACTTTCAAGCTCCTGTAACTGTTCAGGTCTTGAAAAGTTCATTAATCTAATGGCTCCATGGGGTCTTTACAGTGCTTTGGAGGTTCATTTGCCACAACAGACAGTCTATTTATAGTTAACTCTGTGCCACATTTGTTGCATATAAAAGATTGTGATATTTCAACAACATCATCTGTATCTAATTCAGGAGGTATGCTGGCTAAAGATGAAATAGAGTTTCTTAAAAATCTAAAGATTACTACTCCGATAAATAAAGCAATTAAATATTCCATTATGAACTAAAGTACCTAAACGAAGCAATTTCAATTGCTACTGGTATCCAAACTAAAGAAAGTCCTTTTCTGTAAGCAGTAGAAAGTGTCTTTTGGGTGCGCTTTTTTTCAATTTCATCATTAATAGATTCTTTAAGTTTTAGTAACTCACTAACAGACAAGTTTTCTAAATCTTTTTTATCCATGTATTTAGGTTACCTTATTGTGGAGATGATGGGACTTGAACCCACGACCCCCTGCTTGCAAAGCAGGTGCTCTTCCAGCTGAGCTACATCCCCTCGCTTTTATATTATGCACTAAATTTTACAGTAAATGAAAAAAAAATTTAAATATTTACATTGATAGACTATTGTTAATTAGACATATGGGCCTATAGCTCAGCCTGGTTAGAGCGCATCCCTGATAAGGATGAGGTCGTTAGTTCAAATCTAACTAGGCCCAC
>JADHQS010000037.1 GCA_016777845.1 Candidatus Actinomarina sp.
GAGATTCAGAATATTTACTGGTCATTGATACAGATGGAAGTATAAATTTAAATACTTTTAATGAAGCTGGTTATACAGCTGACATCATTGATAAACCAGGAAAGATTGGTTATCCAGAAGCAGTTGAAACATTAGTTGGAGAACCTAAAGCTGTTTTATTTCGAGAAATTCAGACATCAAGCTTACTTAAAGTTGCAGGATGGAATATCAATATTGGAAATAAAAATATTTGGAAATTAAATTTATTATCTTTTGATTCTGATTTGCATCTAGATAATATTAATTTGAAAGATTCAAGAATTGCTGGTACTGGAGCAATATATCTTGGTAAAGATTTAAATCTTGAAGAATTAAAAGTTAATGGAAATTTCGATATAAAAGTTTCAAATACGCTACCTATTGTTGTTGTAGGAAATGCAGATGTACCACCTACGTGGATTAATGCTACAATAGGATATTTGAATCAAGCTGAAAAGGTATATAAATTAAAAGTTGTTGTCGAGGATGGGTCTGAGGTTAGATTTATAAATGAAGATTAGGGATAAGTTTTGTTAGAACAGCTTGGGAATGGTTTGTTACTCGGAGTAATCATCGCTTTGGGGTCAGTTGCGCTTTCGTTACTATATGGTGTCACTAGAATCGTAAATTTTGCCCATGGTGAAATAATTGCTTTTGGAGCAATAATGGCTCTCTTCTTTTCATCCTCTCCAGATTCCAGCTTATTGTATTTAGATAGATTTTCTCCATTGGGAATTAACTTTTTGACCTCGGTTATATTGAGCATTTTATTATGTGGTGTTTTTGGAGGTTTATTAGAGCTTTGTCTTTTCAAACCGCTTAGAAAAAATAATTTTGGAAATATTGCAGTTTTGGTCGTAACAATTGGATTATCAATTTTTCTTAGACATATATATTTATTATTTGCATCTGCAAAGCCAACATCATATATATTAGAACTTCAAAGAAGAGAAGATTATTTTGGAGTTCAACTAACACCAAGAAATGTCCAGGTTTTAATAATTGGTTTTGCGGTTATGGTTTTAGTGGGTATTTTTCTTACTTATACAAGAACTGGTAAAGCTATGAGAGCTGTTAGAGACTCATCAGACTTAGCAAGCATATCTGGAATTAACTCTGACTATATAATTTTAGTTACTTGGATCTTTTCAAGTATGCTTGCGGGTTTCACTGGCATAATTCAGGGTGTTATTAATAACGTAAGATGGAATATGGGTTTTTTAATCCTGTTATTAATATTTGCCGGTACAGTTTTAGGTGGAATCGGAACGTCTTTTGGAGCAATGTTTGGAGGTTTCATAATTGGGATACTTGTTCAATTGAGTGTTGGTTTAGAGTTCATGGACGGCCACACAGAGGCTAAAAATGCCATAGCTTTAGCTTTGATGATTATTATATTGCTTGTACGTCCACAAGGAATTTTTGGTAACAAGGATCGAATCTCGTGAAAAAATATATTATTGCTTTTTTTCTTTTAGCGATTTCATTTATGTACATTTTTCTATCAAACGAAACGGGTGGGGCAAGGGTATTTGTCAATTTAATGACTTTTGCTGGAATATACGGACTTGCAGCAATAGGTATAAATGTGCATTTTGGATGGACTGGACTGCTTAATTTTGGTCATGCAGCTTTTATGGGAATTGGTGCTTATACAACTGTTCTTTTAATTCCTCACTCACTTGGCAGGGAGGGTGTAGTAATTAGCTCAGGACTGCCACTTCCTATAGCAATTTTAGTAGGCATTGTTGCGGCTGCCCTCCTAGGGTTACTACTTGGTTTGCCAACTTTGAGACTTAGAGGTGATTACTTAGCAATAGTCACTATTGCTGCAGCGGAAATTTTCAGGTTACTAGTTCGTGACTTTGAAAACTTAACAGGAGGAGTTTATGGAATAATTCAATTTTCTGATTCACTACAAAACTCAAGACCAGATTTCATAACTCGTTTTAGTGAAAGTTATGATATATCTCCTGCTCAGTTTTGGGTTGGAATGTTAACGTGGATTTCAATTATTGTTATATTGTTAATTTTATCAAGACTTAAGAAATCTCCATGGGGAAGAGCTCTTAGAGCTGTTAGGGAAGATGAAGATGCAGTTAGAGCGCTTGGTAAAAATGCTGTATTGCTAAAGCTTCAAAGTTTCATGTTAGGTGCAGCTATTGGAGGTCTTTCTGGAATATTTTTAGTATTTAATTATGGTACTGTTCAAGCATCTACTTTTGTTCCAGTTCTAACATTTTATGTTTGGGCAGCCCTAATACTCGGAGGTGTCGGTAGCTTAGGTGGACCTGCTTTAGGCGCGGTAATATTTTGGGTAATAATCGCCAGTACAGATTCAATTTCTCGATTTTTATTTGAAAGCCCGGATGGACAGCAATTAGCTGGTGTCAGATTTGTCATCGTCGGTTTACTAATTATGTTTTTTATGATTTTTAGGCCAAGTGGGATTCTTGGAAAAAAAGAGGAACTTCTCTTAGATGTCAAATAACTTATTATCAGTTAGGTCTTTAAAAAAAAGGTTTGGTGGCCTTGAGGCAGTTAATGTTGACAAATTTGATTTAAATAAAAACGAAATTACAAGCCTAATAGGTCCTAATGGTGCTGGAAAAACAACTTTTTTTGATTTAATAACTAGATTTCAAAACTCAGATTCAGGGAGTATAAGTTTTGATGGAAAAAATGTAACTAGCTTAAATTCGTATAAATTAGCAAGATTAGGAATGGTAAGAACTTTTCAACTTACTAGAGTTTTTGATCGTATGTCTGTATATGAGAATATGCAATTTGCAGGAAGTTCAATTAATAATGAAGGATTTTTGAATTCACTAATCCAATCGAGTTCACTTAAAAACCAAGAAAAATTACTGACTGAAAAAATAAATGAAACTCTAGAGTTGCTTAACTTATCTGAAATGAAGAACGCATATGCAAGAGAACTTTCTGGCGGCCAAAAAAAATTACTAGAACTTGGAAGATCACTAATGAAAAGCCCCAAAATATTGCTTCTTGATGAACCATTAGCAGGTGTTAATCCAAAACTATCAGAACAGTTATTAGAAATAATTTCTAACTTAAACAAAAATGGAATAAACATCTTAATGGTTGAACATAATATTGACGCAGTTATGAAAATATCTGAAAGAGTTGTTGTAATGGCTGAAGGAAAAATAATTTCTGATGGAAAGCCAGATTTTGTACGATCTGATAAAAATGTTATTGAGGCATATTTAGGAAGTAGTGATGAATAATCCACTGATTGAGGTGAATGGTCTGGCTTCTGGGTATGTGAAGGGGTTAAACATACTACAAGGAGTTGATCTTGTTTTAAAAGAAAATGAAGTTGTTTCAATAATAGGTCCTAATGGTGCTGGAAAATCAACATTATTAAAAGCAATTATGGGTTTAATTCCTATTTTTGGTGGAAAAATTTATTTTAAGGGAAATGAGCTTATTGAAATTAAAAGTCATGAATTAGTTCAAAAAGGAATTGCTTATGTACCACAAGTTTCAAACGTTTTTCAAAGTCTTACAATAGAAGAAAATTTGGAGATGGGTCTGTGGAGCACTAAAAATGAACATTCCAATCTATTTAAGGAAATTTATTCTATGTTTCCAATCCTAAAAGAAAAAAGAAAAGAAAGAGCCGGAAACTTATCTGGAGGACAAAGACAACTTTTAGCATTGGGAAGAGCTCTAATCTCAAAGCCAAATGTCTTACTATTGGATGAACCATCAGCTGGGTTATCTCCTAAAGCTATTAATGAAGTTTTTCAATACATAAAAAGTATTAATGAAAGTGGTGTTGGAATACTTTTAGTTGAGCAAAATGCTAAAAGAGCATTGAGTTTTTGTAATAGGGGCTATGTTTTAGATCAAGGCAGAAATGCATATACAGGACTGGGTAAAGATTTATTAAAAGATAAAAAAGTTATTGACTTATATTTAGGAAAACTATAAAAAAAGGCCCGAAAATATCGGGCCTTTTTAAATTTAATAGCTTGAATTAAGATCCAAAGTCTATTGACTTGATAACCTCTTCTTCATCACCACTAGTAATTTGCCACACATCGTATGTGCTAGCAGTTGGATCACCTTGTTCATCTAAATTAATATCTCCAGATGCACCTTTGTAATCAATATTTTCACCAGCAGCAGCTAATGCAAAACACTCAACTCCAATACATGCTGTACCGTTGCCTGATGCTTCTACTAAACCAGAAGCAATATCAGCACCAGTTACACCATTTGCAGCAGCAGATAATGCCATAATCATAATTGCATCATAAGCTTGTGCTGAATAAGGAGCTGGATCCTCTCCAAATCTTTCTTGGTAAGCAGCAGTGTATGCGTCTAATGCATCACCTGCTGTTGATCCTGGAGCAGTACCTTTATATCCATCAAGTGCATTTCCAAGTCCACATTCTGAGCTAAGATTTGCACCACGAACACCATCGGTGAAATACCATGGAGTTTCTATAGTTCCTTGTTCAAAAGCAGCTTGCAAAACACCACAACCTGTTGTTGGGAATAAAATACCAACTATTGCGTCAGAATTATTCTTACCAACTTGTGTTACTTCAGAAGAGAACTCTGTAGCATTTTGATCGTGATATACGATAGTGTTAACAGTACCACCTGCGTCTTCAAATGCTGAAGCAGTTGCTTCTGCTAAACCTCTACCATATGAGTCAGCTCTTGAAATAATTGAGAGGGACTTAACACCATCGTCAATAAGCACTTGAGCTAAAACTGCACCTTGTAAAAGGTCTGAAGGGGCTGTTCTTGCATAATATCCACCATTTTTTACTTTTGTAAATTGTGGAGATGTATTTGATGGAGAAACCATTACTACACCTGCATCAATAGCAGTTTGCATAATAGCTAATGAGATACCACTAGCAGCAGCTCCCATTACACCAGCAACACCTTCACCAATAAGCGTAGCTAAGCTAGCAGATGCAACATCTGGAGCTGTACCTGAGTCACCTTGTACCCAAACAACATCCTGTCCATTTACACCGCCAGCAGCATTGATTTGCTCTACAGCAAGAATTGCACCTGATTCAATACCAGGTCCTAGAAAGCCCAAGTCTCCAGTTAATGGCATCAATGTACCAAGAACTAAAGGATCGGCTGACACAGTAGCAACAGTGGTTGCAGGAGCTTCAGTTGTAGCAGGAGCTTCAGTTGTTTCAACTTCTACTACTTCTTCAGCTGTATCAGAGCCACCACAGGCTACAGCAATTAGTGCTAAAATCGCAATCAAAGCTAAAGCTTTGCGATTCTTCATATATAATTTCCTTTCAGTAACTGAAATTAAAAAAATCCTACTAATTTGTAGGAATTACTAAACAATAGCGGATATTTAGTACTATTCAATAACAGAATTAAATAATTTACAAATACTATGAATAATAATGAGTGAAATAATTGAAAATTTACTAGTTGATTTATCAAATCAACAGTATTTGGACATATTCATGTATGTCTTCATGCTATATTTTCTTTTTTTAGGATGGAAAAAAGGTGCAATTTTTCAAATATTTTATCTATTTTCACTGTTAATTGCAGTTTCTCTTAGTTTTCGATACTCAGATGAGATTGGTGCATACATAAGTAGTTGGTTAAATTCAAATTTACAGTTGTCAGAAGTATTTGGGGGAATAATAATTTTTGTTGCAATATTGACTATTGCATCATTTCTGCAAAATTTATTGAACAATCAAATAAAAAATGCAGATTTAGGAAGCAAAGCTTTAGGAGCAGCAATATCACTTTTAGTAAGTAATTTAATTTTGACTTTAATTTTTACTGCAATAAACATTGTAAACCTCCCATCCTTATTTGAAAATTCGGTTAAAGAATCAAATCTTGTTAATTTTTATGTAAGCCCAGAAGGATCGCCCCAGCAAACTTTAGA
>JADHQS010000038.1 GCA_016777845.1 Candidatus Actinomarina sp.
ATCAGCATCACCCAATGTTTGTCTAAATAGATCTCTACCTATTCTTCCAAATCCAACTAAAGATACATTTGTCATCAACCCTCACAAGATTATTAGTTAATTGTTGTTACAATCAACTAATAATATACCTTAAAAGCATTACTTATGACTGAATTAACAAGAAAAATAAATGATTCCATCTTTGGATCAGTTTCAACTAAAGAACTGTTAGCAAATGCTTTTGAAAAGAAAAAAGATTACTTTGGCAACAATATAACATATAGTCCTAAAGTTTTTATTCCACTAACAACAATGTGTAGAGATAATTGTGGATATTGTACATTTGTAAAATCTCCCAAAGAGAGCGGAACTTATTTAAATCAAGATGAGGTTCTCTCAATAGCAGAAGCTGGTGATGAAGCTGGTTGCTATGAAGCTTTGTTTACTTTAGGAGATAAGCCTGAGCTCAAATGGGATTTTGCTTTAACCCAACTTAAAGAGTTAGGCCATTCCTCAACTCATGAATATCTAATTAGTTCAATGAAGGTAGTAAATGAGAAATTTAATCTTTTTCCTCACGCCAACCCTGGTTTAATGAGCAAAAAAGAGATAAAGGAGTTAAAAAATCACTCACCATCTGGTGGCATTATGATTGAGTCATTTTCAAAGAATATATACGATAAGGGAAAAGCTCATTACAAAACAGATACAAAGTATATTGATTTAAGGCTGGATACCCTTAACAATGCATTAGAAGAAAAATATCCAGTCACAACTGGATTGCTTCTTGGATTAACTTCAACAAAAGAAGAAATTGTAAATGATATTACTAATTTAATTAATTATGTAAAAAAGAACTCTGCAATTCAGGAAGTAATATTACAAAATTTTAGAGCAAAGAAAAATACATTAATGAAAAATAGCTCTGAAATAACAAACGATTTGTTCTTAAGAATCATTGCAACAACTCGAATTTATTCTCCTACACATATATCTCTCCAAGTTCCACCAAACCTTTCGCCAGACATAACAAAATTTTTAAAAAGTGGTATTAATGATTTAGGTGGAATATCACCATTAACCATTGATTGGGTAAATCCTGATCATTTATGGCCAAATATAAATAAATTAAAATTAGATATTTCAACCACAGGTCAAGTTCTTAGAAAAAGGTTGCCTGTTTATCCAGAATTCATAAAAAAAGAATGGTTAAATAGTAAAATTTTTGAAAAAGTTAATAATATTATTGATACAGATGGATATCCAAAAGAGCAAAATGAACAATAACATTTCTTTTCTTCGAATCAGACCATGTGATAACGATAATGAAATATATTTAAACTCAAGAAAAAAAGAAGGTACTTCTACATTTTCACTCAAAACTGATGTATCAGTAAATATAGATGAATTGCATAAGAAGGAATTTCAAACAATATCAAAGGATATAAACACAAATACAGATGTTTGGATGATTTCTGATGAAAACTGGAAAGAATTTGAATCGGTTCATCCTAAAAGACTTATTTACATTTTTAAAAATAATATTGAGACCGCACTAGAGATTATTGATAGATTAAAACCACACACTATTTTAATTTCTAATAGTTCTGATCTAAAATTCCTTAAATCTATCAACTCAAAAACTAGTTTTATAACGTCGATATATGTAGACACAATTGAGGAAGCAATTGAATTTGCTAATGCTGGAGTTTCAGACTTACTCCTAAGAGACTGGAGTTCAGAACAGATATTGGAACTACAAAATCTAGATGGTCTAAATTTCTATGAGCGAACTTTGCTTTCTCCTGTATTTTCTATTGACGAGGCAAGAGAGGAATTTGATAAAGAAAGATTTTTTAGATTCTTAAAAACTAGAAATGTCAGAGGTTTTAGAAGAGAAGAGACAAGTTGGTCTCCTGGGAGTGGAAAAAATATCCCAAATTTAAATAATTTTGTCTTTAACAACAAAAGTCAAATTAACCATTCTGAAATTGACTCAATATTAAAAAGGGTATTAGATGGATATCAAATTAATAATGATGATCTGAGAGTACTTTTTAATACCGCAGGAGAAAAAATTAATGATATTGCAAATGTTGCAAACGAGTTAAATTTTTTAAAAAACGGAAATAATGTTTCTTATGTAAAGAATAGAAATATTAATTATACGAATCAATGCTATTACAAATGTGGTTTCTGTGGATTTTCTAAAGGACCTAATAGTTTAAATTTAAAAGAAAAACCATACTCCATTGACATACAAGAAGTAGTTGAAAGAACTGTCGAAGCATATGATATGGGTGCATCAGAAGTGTGTTTACAAGGCGGCATTCATCCTGACTATACGGGTGAGTTTTATTTAAAAATGGTTCAAGATATAAAAGCGTCTGTTCCGGAAATGCATATTCATGGTTTCACTCCTTTAGAAATTTGGCAGGGTGCAGAAACTATTGGTTTGAGTGTTGAAGAGTACTTAAGTCAGTTAAAAAAAGCTGGACTAAACACACTCCCTGGTACTGCGGCTGAAATATTAGACGATAGAGTTAGAAAATATCTTTGCCCTGATAAAATAACTTCTTCACAATGGGCATATGTAATGGAAGTAGCACATAACTTAGGGATAAAATCTACAGCAACAATTATGTTTGGTCATATTGATGATATAGATTCATGGGTTAATCATTTTTCATTAATTAAAAATGTTCAAAATAAAACAAATGGGTTTACCGAAGTTGTACCGCTTCCTTTTGTACATATGGGTTCTCCTATTTACTTACAAGGAAAAAGTATGCCAGGACCTACTTGGGATGAGGTAGTTCTTATTCACTCATTAGCACGAATTTATTTTGTAAATTCAATAGACAACATTCAAGCAAGCTGGGTGAAATTGGGTCATGATGGAGCAGGCAAACTCCTTCATGCTGGAGTTAATGATTTAGGCGGTACTTTGATTAATGAAAACATTAGTAGAGCTTCAGGAGCAGATCATGGTCAAGAAACAACTGAAGATCAATTTATTCAAATAATTGAGTCTGAAAATAAAAATCCAATTTTGAGAAATACTCTATATACAAAATTCTCAGAAACAAAAAATATTTTAGAAAAAAAATGAATTCTTACAATGTAATAACATTATTTCCAAATCTAATTGAAGAATGGAAAAATACCGGGATTGTCAATCAGGCATTAAAAAATAATTTAGTAGCTATAAATTCAACAAACCTTAGAGATTTTGGCATAGGAACATATAAACAAGTTGATGATGCTCCATATGGCGGTGGTCCAGGAATGGTTTTGATGCCAGAACCATTAGACAAAGCTATAACTTCCAGCAAGGCAGATATTAATGTTTTTCTAACCCCATCAGGACAACAATTAAATGAAAACCTTATAAGTGAATTACTTGAATACAAGTCAATTAATTTGGTATGCGGTAGATATGAGGGTTTTGATCAAAGAATTTTAGAAATTCATTCTGATTATGAAATATCAATTGGTCAATCTGTTGTTTCTGGGGGAGAAGTGCCAGCTTTGTATTTATTAGAAGCCTTGATTAGGAAAATACCAGATGTGTTAGGAAATCCTGATTCATTAAAAAGCGAAACTTTTACAGACAATAAAATTGATTATCCTGTCTATACAAGACCTGAAATCTTTAAAAAAAAGAAAGTACCAGAGGTACTTTTGTCCGGAAATCATCAAAAAATAGATGAATGGAAAAAGTATAATTTAAAAGACATATAAACTTAATTTAATTATATAATTCTCATCTGGAGCAACTATGGACTTAATAAAAAGCATTGAAAATGAATTCTTAAAGGAAGATTTACCTCCCTTTAGTCCTGGAGATACTGTAAAAGTTAACGTAAAAGTATCCGAAGGAAACAGAGAAAGAATTCAGACATTCGAAGGTGTAATTATTGCTATCAATGGTGTAGGAGTAAATAAAACTATTACAGTTAGAAAACTTTCTTTTGGCGTTGGTGTCGAAAGAATTTTTCCAGTTCATGCGCCAATAGTTGACTCTATTGAAGTTATTAGAAAAGGTAAAGTAAGAAGATCTAAACTTTATTATCTAAGAGATCGTGTTGGTAAATCAGCCAAAATAAAAGAAGATCGTAATTAAACTTTTATTATTATAAAAAAGTTACTTAAGTCATCACTAATAATTGTTTTAGCTATTGTTGCAGCTACATTAGTTAGAACTTTTCTTATACAAATTTATTTCATTCCTTCATCTTCTATGGAACCAACCTTACAAGTGAATGACAGAGTTTTAGTAGTAAAGAATACCATCATAGAGACAGATATATCTACTGGTGATATTGTTGTCTTTTATGGTCCGCAAACAAAGTTTGATGAAAATTATTATGACCAATTTATAGAGTCTTTACAGATTTGGAAACTAGCCAATGATCAGACTTATTTAAATACAGCATTAATTAAACGAGTTGTTGGTACTGGTGGTGATGAAGTATTTATTAATCAATCAGGAGAAGTATTTGTTAACAACAACAGATTTATAGTCCTTAATATCGAAGAAGGTAGATACTTTAAAGATCAAACATATATTGTCCCTGATGGTGAGATATTTGTTTTGGGTGATAACAGAATAAACAGCCAAGACTCTAGATACATCGGTACAATACCTTACAATAATATCGTTGGAAAAGCTTATTATGTGATCTTCCCATTTGAAAATTTTACAAATATAAATGATTGAAGATAAAGTATGGTCAGAAGATCCAAATAAATACATAATAGGAGCAGATGAAGTAGGTAGAGGTTCCTTTGCTGGTCCAATATGTGCTGCAGCAGTGAAAATTAATTATTCACATCTAGGACTTCTAGCTAATGTAAAAGATTCAAAAAAGCTTAGTCCAAAAAAAAGAGAAGAAATATTTTCAATGGTTGCAGAAAATAACATTGAGTATTCATTTAATGAGTCATCAAATACTTTTATTGATCAATTTGGAATCAAAAATGCTAATGAGAAAGTTTTAACTGACTCAATAGGAAATATCTACACTGGCAATGAAATAGTATATGTTGATCATTTTAAAATTAATGACTTTAATTCTATCTCTGTGGTCAGAGGAGAAGATAATTGCAGAGCAATAGCTTTAGCAAGTATTGTTGCAAAAGTTCTCAGAGATAATTTAATGATCAAATTTTCAGAAAAATATCCTGAATATTCATTTGAAAAGAATAAAGGCTATGGAACAAAAGATCATAGAGAGGCTATTTCAAAATATGGTTTATCTAATATTCATAGAAAATCTTTTAGCTTAAAGCCCATATAACAACAATTGCCGTAAGTATGAAAGCAAAAATAATATTGATATAGTCAGTTTTATTTGCCTTATAAGGTCTATTTGGATCAAATCCCATAATTACATTCTAAATTAAAATATATTAAACTTGAAATATGGTTCTTGAATCTAAAATTGAAAACGAAATTAAGTATCTATATTTTAATGATGAAGCTTCTCTTAATGCTATAAGTTCAGGAGACTGGAAGTCATTAAAATCTGAAATTGAATCTTTTGAAAAAAGTGATCAAAAGTATTTAGTAATTAAACATATTAATGGTAATTATTCTGCTGGAGCACAACTGGGTGAAAATATTAACTCCTTAATGGAAGATGTATCAAATGCTGCAGAAACTTTATGGAATTGTAAAAAACCAGTAATCTCGCTTGTTAATGGTATTGCTGCTGGTGCTGGTTCAAATATGATGCTTTTAAGTGATTTTATAATTGCTACACCAGAGACAAGATTTATTGAAGTTTTTGTTAGGAGAGGGTTAGTTGT
>JADHQS010000039.1 GCA_016777845.1 Candidatus Actinomarina sp.
AACAAGTCTTTTTTATATTTTGAAAATTGAGACTTGAGAGAATCGATATCCATCTTATCCACGTCCATAAAAAGTAATTTCCTGAATAGAACATTCTAGAAATGGTTCTGCACCATTAACTTCTTCTCCAGGATATGCACTTAAAATTTGTATTGTAATTACAGATGATGATGTATTTAAATCGATCCATTGTGAGCTAGTATTTTGATTTTCAAGCTCGTATTCTATTGAGAACCCTTCTTCTTCTGATGTAATTAATATATCTCTTGGTTTAAAGTTCCTTTTAAAAGACTTTGAATCTTCTATGTTTTCATAAGTTAAGAATTGAAAATAAATATCTTTTGAAAAAGTAAATTCTAATGTTGCATCTGCACATTCTGAGCCATTATCTTGCCAAGAAGATGGTTCATCATCATAAATTTTTTCACAAGACCATCCATCTCCGAGATTGCTTGAAGCGGAACAGCTAAATGGATATTGAAGTTGCAGTAAGCTTTGAACTGTAGTTGAAGAGCTTGTAGTCGTTGACTGCTCTACAACTTGAATTTCTTCAATTACTTCTTCAGCAATATTTTGATTGTAGTAATAACTGGCTGCAGCAATTAGTGGAATAATTATTGCTAGAAAAAATACAGCCCGAATACCAGGCACTTCGTTTCTTGTGGGTAAGGAGGTTGCGCCATAATTAGATAGAGGTAGTGACAAAAGCTCTTCAGGAGGCCTTACTCTTCTGGAGATTTGAGGCTCTTTTTTATTATCTGAATTTTCTATATCTTTTATGCTTAAACCAAGCCATTCACCACAACTTGAACAAAACTCAATTGATTTGTCTACTGTAGCTGAACAAGCTTTACATTCTATTTTTTCCATTTAATAAACCTATTGTCCCTATTTATAAAATAATACAGTAACATTCAAATAACAATATTGTTCAAATAATAAAGAGGAATATGAACTTAAACGATAACACAAGTGCAAGTCAGTTACTACCAGGCCAACCATTACGAATTGGTGTTGATTTAATTGCTGACAAAAAATCAGGAGCACTAATTGTTATCGGTTCAACATCAAAACTAGAAAAAATTTCTTCTGGAGGCATTACTTTAAAAGACTGTGAATTTTCACCAGAAATGCTTTCAGAATTATCAAAAATGGATGGTGCTATTGTTGTAAATAAAAATGTTACAAAAATTCTAAAAGCTAATGTTCATTTAAATCCAAGTGATTCAATTTCTACAACTCAAACTGGTACAAGACATAGAACTGCAGAACGTACGGCAGTTACTACTGAATTAACTGTGATAGCTTTATCTGAAGAAACCTCATTAATTAAGGTATTTGAAAACTTTCAGACCACAGAGCTAGAAGAGTCATCAGCAATACTGGGCAGAGTTAATGAGTCTTTGCAGTCAGTTGATAGGATGAGAAGAAGGTTTGATGATGCTGTAGCAAATTTAGGTGAGCTTGAGATTGAAAACACACTAACTAACCAAGAAGTGTTAGAAGTGATTCAAAGAGGAGAGCTTCTAACTCGATTAGCAAATCAAGTCAAAGCCGAAGCCCTTAAGCTTGGTGAGAATGCTGGATTAATTATGATTCAGATAGATTCTTTGGAATCAGGTGTTCTGAATACATTAGATCTAGTTTTGAAAGATCATCTTCCAGGAAGAAAATTTAGGACAACCGCAAAAGCGATTAATGAGATAAATACATTGTCCTACGATGAATTGAATGCAGTGGATTATCTTGGCAGTGTTTTGTCTAAGCTTCCTCTTGATGACATATCAGTGTCAAAAGGATACAGGGTACTTGCAAGATTACCTGGTTTACCGGAAAACCTTCATGATCAAATAATTCAAAAATTTAAAACATTACCAAAATTGCTCACTGCTTCTCCAGAAAAATTGTTTGAAGTTGAGGGCATTGGAAGAAGCAGGGCTCAACAATTAAGAGATTATTTCGATACATTGCTTAAAAATATAGGTTTTTCATATATAAATGGACATTAAATAGTTCTGAATATATAGTAATGTTGACATCTATGGCAACAAAAACAAAAAAAACAACTGATAAATATAAACCAAACCAATTTGTAGTTCATCCCCACCATGGTGCTGCAAAAGTTGTGAGAAAAGTTAACAAGAACGTTGAAATTTTTGATGAAAACGGTGAAGTAAAATCAAAACGAAGACAGTACTTTGAGATTGAAGTCCTTACAGATGGGTTACTAGTAATGGTACCTGTGGAAAATATAGATGAAGTTATAAGACCTGTTATCTCAAAGAATGCAGTTTCAAGGAAAGTGTTTCCTATTTTTAAAGAAAAACCAGAAGAGGCAGGAGCTAATTGGAGTAGGTGGTATAAAGTTTTGACAGAAAAAATGACTTCTGGTGACGTTATACAGGTTGCTGAAGTCGTTAGAGACCTTACACACGCTCAAATTAATAAGGGTATCTCACCTGCACTTAAAAGAATGCTTGCAAAAGCAAGAACAACTCTAGCAAGCGAAATAGCATGTGCATTAAGTGTTGATGAAGAAGCAGCTGTAGAAAAAATTAACCAATACCTTCCTGAGGAAGACCCTGACGACGGTTTATAATTTATATATAAATCAAAAGAGGCATAATGTTTGTAGGTAATGGGTTTGATATACACAAACATTCTAATAATGAAAAATTAGTCCTGGGAGGGATAACCGTTGAAGGACCTGGTTTTGAAGCTCATTCGGATGGAGACATAATTCTACATTCACTTAGTGATGCCTTGCTTGGATCTAAAGCAAAAAAAGATCTTGGTTTTTATTTTCCATCTAATGAAAGTACACCAAAAAATATATCGAGCGTGGAAATGTTGAATAAAGTTTTAGAAATCATTGAGTATGACAAAGTAGTTATAAACAATATTGACATCACTATTATTTCACAAGTTATAAACATTTCAAATATATCTGAGTCTATTATCTTGAATCTTGCTGATTTACTAAGAATTGATAAAAAATTAATAAATGTAAAGGGTAAGTCTTTTGATAACCTCGGTGTGATTGGAGATGGTATAGCATCTGCTTGTATTGCATTAGTTTCGGTGAAAGATGCTTAAGCTACACAATACATACTCCAATACTGTTGAGGAGTTTAAACCCAATTCAGATAATGTAAAAATTTATCTTTGTGGACCAACAGTACAATCGTCGCCACACATTGGGCATGGACGATCTGCAGTAGTTTTTGATTTTTTAATCAGATATTTGGTTTATCTAGATTATGAAGTTAATTTTGTAAGAAACATAACTGATATTGAAGACAAAATAATTGAAAGGGCAGTAGAAGAAGGAATCACTACTCAGGAATTAGCTAATCGAGTTACAAAAGAGTTTCAAGATGCCTATTTAAGTCTAAATTGCTTACCACCAGCTATGGAACCTAAGGCTACTGAGACTATAGATCATATTATAAATTTTATCGAAATCCTAATTGAAAATGAATATGCATATGCAACACAATCAGGTGTTTATTTTGAAGTCTCTAAATTTAAAGATTATTTGCAATTATCTGGTAGAAACAAAGATGAAGTCATTTCTGGAACAAGAGTTGATTTAGAATCTGATAAGAAAAATATAGAAGATTTTGCACTTTGGAAGATTTCAAAGGAAAATGAACCATCATGGGATTCACCTTGGGGTAATGGGAGGCCTGGGTGGCATATTGAATGCTCTGCCATGATAAATAAAATATTCGATTCAGGTATTGATATTCATTGTGGTGGTAATGATTTAATTTTTCCTCACCATGAAAATGAGCTTGCACAATCTTCTGCTGCATTTGAAAATCAAGAATTTGTAAAATACTGGTTACATAATGGCATGATTAACCTATCTGGGCAGAAAATGTCTAAATCTGAAGGCAATATAAAACTCCTAAATGAATATATAGACAAGTTTGGTGGCAATGTAATTAGGTTTTTCTTTTTAAGATCACACTATCGAAAGCCACAGGAGTTTTCTGAAGGCTTATTAGAAGAGTCAAAAACAACTTTTAAAAGAATACAGGATTTCACACGAAGTGTTGAGGCTAATGCTTCAGATTTATCAACTATTGAATTATTCAAAAATTCCATGAATGATGATTTAAACACACCAAAGTTTTTAGGAGAAATTTTTGAAAAAATGAATAATCTCAGCAATTCAAGTGAAGATGAAGAGAAAAATTTAAAAGAAACCATCAAATTCATATTTGAAATCTTGGGTTTTAACTTTGATATCAAAGAAAATGTAAAAATAAATCACGATGATCTTTCAAAATTTTTCAATACATTTCAAATAAGTTATGACAATTTGGAACAAGCAATGGAAGAATTTCTTGCAAAAAGAGAGAAACTCAGAATTGAAAAAGATTTTAATCAAGCCGATTTTATGAGAGAAAAATTAAAGGAAATAGGCTTGTTAATTAAGGATGGTGATGATAGTGCCTGGTATTGGGAAAATAGTTGAAGGTATTAATTCAGTAAACAGTGCTATTGATTCAAATCGAGCAGAAAAAGTTATCTTCTTAGAGTCTGATAAAACTACATCACATCGTTTAGAACTATTAATTGAGAAAGCAAAAAATAAAGGATTAATAGTTGAAAAGATTAGTAAAAAGGATAATTGGTTATATAACAATAGGCATTCGGTTGTTGCACTTTGTATTCCCAAAAAGACTTATGATGAAAAAACTTTTAATCAGTTAACACTAAGCAATATTGTTGTACTAGATCACATTCAAGATACCAATAATTTTGGTGCCATAACCAGAACTGCATCAGCATTTGATTTTAACATAGTATGCGTTCCAAAAAAAAGGTCAGTAAATATTTCTGAGAGAACTTTTGCAATTTCTTCAGGTGGTCTTGAAAATGTAAATATTGTTTTTTATAATTCTATCTTTTCTCTAATCAAAAAACTAAAGTCACTTGAGTATTGGACTGTTGGCATGGAAATGAATACCAAAGAGGATTTATTGAATGTTGACTTAAATAGTCAAAAAGTTGCCCTATTTATTGGTTCAGAAGAAAATGGTTTAAGTATAGAAATACAAAACAAATTAGATTTAATTGTAAAAATAAATATGAACAACACTGTTGAATCTCTAAATGCCTCTGTTGCTGCAGCAATTGCAATGAACCATTTTTTTAAAAAAAGTAGCTGATTCAATACTGATTTTGCTATTATTTTACTGTTTGCCGGAGTAGCTCAGTGGCCAGAGCAGCCGACTTGTAATCGGCAGGTCAGGGGTTCGACTCCCCTCTCCGGCTCTGAGTGATTAAGTATGTAAATTCTTTTAAAATTTTTATATTTTCAATAATAGCTGTTCAAATTGCCCTTTATTTTTTTGGATATCTGAGACCTTCTATTATCTATGACTATATTGATTATTTCCCTTTTACAATTCTTCCTGCAGTTATTTATTTTTATTTAAACATCAAAAGAATTACCAATAGGATTTATTTTTATCTATCAATGTATCTTTCAGTAGTTTTATTACTGTTTCCAATCGCTCAGACTTTTGATGCAAAATTTCTAACAACTTATAGTTTTCCTTCATTTCTAGAAAATAGAGAACTTAACAGAGATTCAGAATATTTACTGGTCATTGATACAGATGGAAGTATAAATTTAAATACTTTTAATGAAGCTGGTTATACAGCTGACATCATTGATAAACCAGGAAAGATTGGTTATCCAGAAGCAGTTGAAACATTAGTTGG
>JADHQS010000040.1 GCA_016777845.1 Candidatus Actinomarina sp.
AGTTGGTTGCTTGGTTGTAACGGCATATGATCTCAACAGATATAAAAGAACTGACAAGCCAAATTTTTATGACAGATCTAGCACTCATTTAATTCTTATGCTTTCTGGGACGATTGCTGCTACAACTGCATTTATCAGTACTGTTGAATTGTTTCCACGAGAGTGGATGAACTGGGCTATGCCAAATATATTTATTGTTCCATTTATTGTGTACTTCTCTAGAAGAGAGTTGGCTAAAAAAGCTACATAAATTATTTGATTAATTCATATGCCGGTAAAGTTAAAAAGTCTGAAAAATCTTCATCAAACACCAACTTTTTAAATTCGTCCCTTGCTCTTTCAATATTCTCTATGTCATTTATTTCAGAAAAGACTGCCTCAAAAGCCTCTTCCATAAATGATTCATTGATAGTGTCTCCGTTTTCAGTTTTAACTGAGTTATGAAGCCATTGCCAAAGTTGTGAACGAGAGATCTCTGCAGTTGCAGCATCTTCCATTAAATTAAATAATGCCGCTGCACCTTGTCCATTTAACCATGAGTGCATGTACAAAATACCCACTTTAATATTTGTGTGAATACCTTCCGTTGTTATTGATGAATTTTCTATCTTAAAGTTATGAAGCATTGAATCTTCAATATCGTATTTTGGTACAAATGAGATTTGATTTGCTTGACCATCTAGATGACTATGGAACACATCTTTACATATGCTTACTAAATCTGGATGAGCAACCCATGATCCATCAAAGCCCATAGTTGCTTCTCTTAGCTTATCATTTTTAACGTTTTCAAATGCTTTTTCTGTTACCTCAGGATCTTTTCTGTTTGGTATAAATGCAGACATACCTCCAATTGCATGTGCACCTCTTTTATGGCAGCTCTCAACTAATAGTTCTGTATATGCTTTCATAAATGGAACAGTCATAGTTATTTGAGATCTATCAGGAAAAATTACTCCTTCAACATTTCTATGTCTTTTAATTGCACTAAATATGTAATCCCATCTTCCCGCGTTCATTCCGAGAGAGTGTTCTCTTAGGGAATAAAGCATCTCTTCTATTTCATATGATGCAGAAATCGTTTCCAAAAGAACGGTAGCTCTAATACTGCTTCGTGGAATTCCAAGCTCATCTTCAGCTAATGTGAACATATCATCCCAGAGTTGTGATTCATTCGCATTCTCTAGTTTTGGAATATAAAAATAGATACCTAGTCCAGCATCCAGCCTGTTTTGATGATTGTGAAAAACATACATAGCAAAGTCAAAGATACTTGCACTTATAGGATGGCCATCAAACAGTATATTTTTTTCTAAGAGATGCAGTCCTCTAGGTCTTACGAATAGTGATGTTTGGCTTTCTGGATTTAATGAATATGTTTTCCCCTTTGCCTCATCAATTAATTCAATATCCCTATTGTTGGCATCAATGAGATTGTTATGACCATCAATTATGTTATCCCATGTTGGTGATGTTGAGTCTTCAAAATCTGCCATGAAAACATCAGCACCTGAGTTCAAAGCATTAATAATCATTTTTCTATCCACTGGTCCTGTTATTTCAACATGTCGTTGGGCAACATCAGGAGGCGGAGGAACTACTTGCCAGTCACCATCTCTAACTGAAGTATTCTCTGGAAAACTCATGAAGTTACCCGAGTCTATACTTTTTTGAGTATTTTCTCTTTCATCTAGTAGTTGTTTTCTTCTTTCTTCAAATGCAGAGATAAATTTACCTAAAAAATTTAGTGCATCTTCCGTTAGAATTTTTGATGAGTTGGGTGTTTCATGAGTTATCTCAAACATTAAAACTGCTCCTCTTCAGTAGAGCCAGTAAGCGCTAGCGTTGAAGCATCACCTTCGCTAATGATTGTTGACACTGTGTCAAAATACCCCGCACCAACTTCTCTTTGATGTTTTACAGAAGTAAATCCATCTTTCTCCATTGCAAACTCTTTTTGTTGCAATTCTACATATGCAGACATATTCCCACCCTTATACTTTGAAGCAAGTTCAAACATAGATGTATTTAGTGCATGGAATCCAGCGAGAGTTATAAATTGAAATTTGTAACCAAAAGAACTCAGTTGTTCTTGGAAGGTCTCTATTTCATTATCTGATAATGACTTTTTCCAATTGAAGGAAGGTGAACAATTGTAAGCAAGTAATTTATCAGGATATTTTTCACGAATAGCTTCAGCAAAGTCTTTTGCATATCCAATATCTGGAGTTCCTGTTTCACACCAAACAAGATCTGCATAAGGTGCATAAGAAAGACCTCTACTTATTGCTGCTTCAGGACCATTTTTAACTTTAAAAAATCCCTCTGTAGTTCTCTCTCCAAGTACGAATGAAGCGTCAGTTTCATCAACATCACTCGTAATTAAATTTGCAGCTAAAGCATCTGTTCTAGCAATGATTATGGTTGGCACTCCAAGAGTATCAGCCGCAAGCCTTGCAGAAGTTAATGTTCTTATATGTTGACTTGTAGGAACCAATACTTTACCACCCATGTGGCCACATTTCTTTTCAGCAGCTAGCTGGTCTTCAAAATGAATTCCTGCTGCGCCTGCCTCAATAAATTTCTTGGTAAGTTCAAAGACATTTAATGTTCCACCAAAGCCGGCTTCTCCATCAGCAACAATTGGCACAATGTAATCAATATCGTTATTTCCTTCAACTCGGTCTACTTGCTCGGCTCTTAAAAGTGCATTGTTTATTCTTTTTGCTAGATTTGGCGCACTATTGCTTGGATAGAGTGATTGATCTGGGTAAGTTGTCTCACCAAGATTTGCATCTGCAGCAACCTGCCAACCACTTAAATAAATAGCTTTTAATCCAGCTTTAACCATTTGTACAGCTTGATTTCCAGATAATGCTCCTAATGCAGATATCCATTCATCTTTTTTATGGAGATTAGTAAAGAGTTTATTTGCTCCTTGCTCAGCTAGGGTATGCTTAATTTCTACTGAGTTACGTATATTGATTACGTCTTCAGCTTTATAATTCCTAACAATACCTTTCCATCTGGGATTACTTTTCCAATCTGAGCTCAGTAATTCTTTGTCTAAAAAATTATTCTTCATTGTAGAGACTTTCATAAATATCCGCTTTAGTGCGTTGAATGTCTCTTGGTCTATTTTCTTTTTCTTTGTTTTTCATTATTTTTCCTTCCTAAAATAAAAAAACCGGGCATGTGCCCGGTGTCAAAAAAGGTTGCAGAAGGGCACTACATATTTATGTAAACCACCACTTGCACAACGTTTAATTTTTGCATAACTAAAAAATAGCATATTATTGAAATAATCATGTGAATTTATGAAATTTTTTTATTCAGTAGTTGAATAAAAAAAAGTTGTTAATTCTCTCGTTAAATATTTTTAAAAATATAACGATCAAAAACTTTCATTTTCTCTGTCCAATCTTCTTTGTAGTAATGTTGTACTGTCCCAGCTACAGAAGATAATAAAGCATTTCCATCTTGAGGAGTAAAACAATATCCAGTCAATGTATTCTCTTTTACATGTAAAGATTGTTCGGCAACAACACCGTGAGATAGCAATCTTCCGTGGTATCCATGATCTCTACCAAAAGAAAAAACCTTGTTCGAAGACATTTTTTCAGTAGACATCAAAAACTCACTATTATCAAGGTTTTCCATGATGGCTTCATGTTGTATTGCATCTTTAAAAGTAAGCGAAAACCAAAGAGTGTGCATATATTGTGTAGGTAGCTTGATAGCTGAGGAAAAGAGGTTTAGCTTTTTTCCTTCTTGTGCAAATAATTCATGTACGTCACGCGCATGGTGAGTACCAAATTCCTGATTGCTATGTTTTGTAATTGTTGGTGAAGGAGAGAAAGAATCATCTTGCGAGATATCATTTGCTCTTCTCAGACATACAAATTTTCCTTCTACTAGTTCTCTCTCTTCATCAAGAGCAAAAGTTTTAACAATAGAGGCAATGTTATGCGTATTACATGAAGCAATGAGAAATTTATTAGAATCTTCTTGTAATATTTCGTTGTTTATCCCCCATGCAAAAAACGAACCAAATCCGTGTTCAGATCCTTGTGCCATGAATCTCTTATTTTGATCAAGAGATGAGTAAACATTATCCCAATTATCATTCCCACTTGGCGTGCAGTCAATAATGACATCTGAGTCAGCATAAGCTTGCTCAACATCAGAAGCTTCATTAAACCCTAGTTGATGAAATTCGCTAAGCGTATCTACAGTAGAAACAATTTTTGCTCCTTTTCTTATCAGGGATTCAACTTTCCCTCTCTCATCTGAAAGCGGGGTTCTTTTAAAAAATATTACGTTATCTAATCCAAGGGACTCTTTGTGATCTGCGAGTAAGCCTATTAGTGGTTCGCCGATTGTTCCCGTGCCAATTACTAGTACATTCTTAGGCATATAGTTTCCCCCCTATATAATATGAGGATAGAGGAGGAAATTTTAAAATCCAATTATGGACAGTAAATTTATTTATGAGTTCTCTAGTCACAAAACTGATGGTGATGCATCATTAAGCAACCTTCTCGGTGGCAAGGGTGCAAATCTTGCAGAAATGTCAAAGCTTGGAATCAATGTCCCTCCTGGTTTTACTATCACAACTGAAGCTTGTAATTATTTTTCAAAAAATAAAAAATTGCCTGATGGATTAAAAGAAGAAATAATTAACTATGTTTCAAATTTAGAAAACCTTTCTAAAAAAAGTTTTGGTAATAATGACTCACCACTTTTATTATCAGTGAGGTCAGGTGGCATGATCTCTATGCCTGGCATGATGGATTCTATTTTGAACATAGGACTCAATGACGATAATGTTAATATCCTTGCCAAGGCTTTTAATGATGAACGTTTTGCCCTTGATTCATATAGAAGATTAATTCAAATGTATTCCAATGTTGTGCTTGGTGTTGAGATGGATAGGTTTGAAGCAGTTATTGCTAATAAAAAACGCATGGATAACGTTATATCCGACGCTGATTTTAATGTTGACCAGCTTGATTGGATAATCAATGCATATAAAAATACTGTAGAGAGATTCACAAACTCTCCGTTTCCCCAAGATCCTCATGAACAATTGTTAGGAGCTATTGAAGCTGTATTTAGTAGTTGGCAAAACAAACGAGCAATTACATATAGAAAGATAAATAATATACCTGACTCTTTAGGCACTGGCGCAACAGTTCAAACTATGGTTTTTGGTAATTTAAATGACAAATCTGGTACAGGAGTTGCATTTACTAGAAACCCTTCTAATGGATCCAAAGAGCTTTATGGAGAGTATCTTATTAACGCACAGGGAGAAGATGTTGTTGCTGGTATTAGAACACCTCATCCAATTAAAAATGATGAATCTGTTAAACAAGAGTCGTTAGAGTCAAAATTCCCGAATGCATATAAAGAAATCACAGAAATTGCATCTAAACTCGAAAGTCACTTCAAGGAAGTGCAAGATATAGAGTTTACAATTGAAAATGAAAAAGTTTATTTACTTCAAACTAGAAAAGCTAAAAGAACTGCTCAGGCCAGTATAAAAATTGCTATTGATTTACATAACGAGGGCATTACAACAAAAGAAGAGTCATTAATAATGGTCGATGCAAATACTATTACGAATGTTTTACATCCTCAATTTGTCCAATCACAAGAGAAAGCTCTTTTTACCAA
>JADHQS010000010.1 GCA_016777845.1 Candidatus Actinomarina sp.
TTTTCCAGTTCAAGATTATTGGGCCAAATATTCTATGACCTTCTAACCATAATGTAAATCTTTCTGAACATTTAGAGAAGGCCCAGGCCGCAATTAATATAAATACAGTAGTTGGAAGACCGGGTATAACAATACCAACATATCCAAGAGAAAGAGACAGAATACCTATTGTGAAAAAAATTGGTTTATGAATTTTAATAAACAACTCCGGAAAAAATCTATATAAGATGATAAATACAAATATTCCTCCACCTATATAGCTAAATAATTCATATGGAATATTGGATAATAAATTACTCATGTATTAATTATAAAAACTTCCTGTATAACCATAAATTGAATTAGCCAACATAAACTCTTTCAGCAATAAATTGATCAAGACCAAAATATTGATTTTTGATAACACTTACAGTGATTGAATACTTGTTTGCGTCAGAAATAAAAATATTATTTCCTGGCAACATTTGATTTTGCTGCAGAAAATCAATTACGTTACTGTCTTTTTTAAGCTCTTCAGAAATCTTCAAAATTCTATAGTCTTCATTCGCATCTACATTTATTAAGTTTGTCATTGGGACTTCTTTATAATTTGAGTAAGGAATAGGATTGCCAAAAGGACCAGTTGTAGGGTTTCCCAAAATTTTAAGCATGGCTTCCTCGGTAACAGGACTCAGTATGTTTTCCCATTTTTTTGTTTCTTTGTATACCTTATCCCAAGGCAAATCAAGAACTTCCGACAAAAACCTCTCTACAATTCGATGTCTACGAGAAATTATTTTTGCTAGGTAAGCCCCTTTTTTTGAAAGCTTTAATTCATCTGACAGCTCAACCAAACCATTATTCTGCATTCTTCCAATAACTTGGGAAACGTTTGCTCTACTTACATCTAACCATTCAGCTACACGAGTTTGCTTTACTTCAATGCCTACTTCGTGCAGATGATATATCGCTTCAGCATGAGAATAAAAAGAATTTGGTAAATTTTCAATTTCATCTTGTGTAAGAATATGAGGATTTTTATTACTCATGAAACCTATGTTAACAGTTATTAACAAATAATGTTATTTTTAAAACGCAGGGCAGCCTACAGCAAATGTTAGTCCAAAAAACACTAACCAAATTATCGGTTCATATTTTCTAACAAGCTTAGGATCTTTTTGCATTATTAATATTTTACTATTTAATGTATAATACAGTTAATTATGATGTGTCCATATGCTTACTTACTTGCTGGATTTATGTGGTTTGTCCGAAACGGTGGCAAGTTTGTATTAAAGTCATTTAATTTCAAAAAGCTTTCAAAATCAGGAAGCACTAATTAAGATCTTTTCTCATTAATCCCTCGTTTTTATATTTGAAATAACTAAGAAAAAGATTTATCACTTTAATATATATAAATTATGATTAACTTATAATGTTAATTACTATTAACAAAATAAGTTGTAACTTAAAGGATGAAATGAAAAAGAAAAATAATTTAATCTCAATTGCTTTAGTAATTGTTTTAATTGCGTGTTCACCAACAATTGACGATTCTGCAGAAGCTAGTTTATCAAACGAAGAAACCGAAGAGGTATTGTCTCAGCCTGAAGCCAAAGTAGGAGGCACCTTAGTTATTTATAGCGGAAGAAAAGAAAGTTTAGTTGCTGACATAATTTCAGATTTTGAAGCAACCTCAGGTGTTGAGGTTGAAGTAAGATACGCAAAAAGTGCTGAGTTAGCAGGCACTATAGTTTTAGAGGGTGCAATAAGTCCAGCAGATATTTTCTTTTCTCAAGATCCAATTAGTTTAGGAGTTGTTACAAAAGAGGGTCTGTTTGAAACTCTTCCAAATGATATTTTAGTTAGTGTACCATCATGGGCATCTGATAAGAAAGGTTATTGGGTTGGTACATCTGGAAGATCCAGATCACTTGTTATTGATACAAGGGATGTTACACCTGAAGAATTGCCAAATGACATTTATGGACTTGCTGATGAAAAATTTAGAAACAGACTTGGACTTGCTCCTACCAACTCATCTTTCATCGCTATGGTCTCTTGTATGATTGAATTGGACGGAGAAGAAAAAGTTTTAGATTGGTTATCTTCTATAAACAGTCTTGACTATACGGAATACCCTACAAACTCACCGCAAGTTGCAGCAGCAGACTCAGGTGAACTTGACATCGGAATGGTAAACCATTACTACACTTTGAGATTGCTTGCAGAGAATGGAGATAGTTCTATAAAGAATGTTTATTTAGATAGTGGTTGTGGTGCAATGGTAATGCCTGCAGGAGTCGGAATTTTATCTTCAAGCCAAAATAAGACTGCAGCGATGGCTTTTATTGAGTTTCTGCATTCAAAATCTGTACAAGAGACTTTTACTAATTCATTATATGAGTTTCCTTTGGTCAAAGGTATAGAGCCTAATGATTTGTTGCCTAACTTAGAAAATTTGAACTCTCCTTTAAACTTGAATTGGTCAGCTTTAGCAATTTGGCAAGAAAAAGCTGTAGAATTAATTGCAAGATCGGGTTTTTAATTTATTAAATATATTCAACACATTCGAAAAAATTCTGGACAAATGGAATCTGTCCAGAATTTTATCTTCAAATAACTAAATTTTGTATTTATTCTATAAGTAGTGAAAACTCCAAAAATTCTTACAGCTGCAAATTTACTAATTTTAATAACTTTTATGTCACCAGTATTTTATATGTTCTGGAGATTTGCTAACTTTTCAAGCAGTATAACAACATTTCTTCAGTCTTGGAATGTTACTAGCTTGTTAGCAAATACATTGTTGTTATTTCTTGCTGTTGTCATATCAAGCTTAATTTTAGGATTATCAATATCAATAATTTTGATAAGGTACAAAATACCTGGATCTAAGTTACTATATACATTCTTGGTAATACCACTTGTTATACCATCTTATATAGGTGCGTTAACATATATTTCAGCATTTTCTCCTAAGGGATTATTTGTTAAAATATTTTCACAGTTCGGAGTAAATGAAATTTCTGGAATTGATGGATTTCTTGGAAGCTGGATCGTTCTGACACTATTTACCTACCCATATGTACTTTTAATATGCTCTAATGCTTTAAGTAATTTAGACTCAACCGTAGAAGAGGCCGCACGATCACTTGGAGTTTCTAGAATTCAAATGTACACCAAAGTTGTTATTCCAAGATTGAGACAACCTATTATTTATTCATCACTTTTGGTTGGCCTATATGTAATTTCAGATTTTGGTGCAGTGTCCCTTATGAAATACAGCACAATAACAAAAGCCATCTACTCTTATTATGAATTTAATATAAACGGTGATCCAGTAATTTTTTATTCAACTCTTTTAATACTTGTTGCACTAATAATTAGTTTTATTCAGAGAGGATCAAATATTAGTAGGTCTGCCAAAGTTTCTGGTACTCCAAAAAAACCTGTACAAAAAGAAATAAGTTTTAAATATAAACTTCTATTTTTACTTTTTTTGTCACTAGTTGTAATTACTAGTCTTTTTATACCTATTTCAGTTTTGGCGTATTGGTTAATAAGAGGAATTAATTCTGGAAATAATTTAAGTGCTACCTTTAATGGTGTTATTGGTTCTCTGTCTACTGCTACTGTAACTTCACTCAGTGCAATAATTATTTCAACTCCAATAGTTATAATGGTTTCTCAATACAAATCAAGATTTGGAAATATTTTTGAAAAATTAATTCTGTCGCTATATGGATTACCACATATAGCTGTTGGAATTTCAATTTTATTTATTTCTTTAAAAATATTTCCAAGATTTTATCAAAGCTTTGTCATGTTAATTATTTCATATTTGATTGTTTTTTTACCCCAAGCTGTTGGAGGAGGACAGGCAGCAATGGAGCAAGTAAAATCATCATACATAGATGCGAGTTTAGGAATGGGAATGAACAAATTTATGACTTTTACAAAAATTACCCTTCCATTAATTTATAAAGGACTTGTAGCAGGCGGTGCATTAGTTTTTTTATCAACGATGAAAGAACTCCCACAAACCTTACTTTTAAGGCCGACAGGGCTAAATACAATGGCTGTAGACGTATGGTCCTATGCATCTGAAGGATTATTTACTAATGCAGCATTTTCTGCATTTATTTTGTTGGCAATAAGTGCATTTCCTACTTATATATTAAGTACAAGGAATTTAACTAGATAATTATGGCATTTGACAACCTACTTATTAGAACAAGGTCTGTATCTAAATTTTATGATGAAGAACAGGTTCTTTCTGACTTCAATCTAGACGTTTGGAAAGGTTCTATTACAGGAATTCTCGGTTCATCAGGCTCAGGTAAAACTACTGCTTTAAGGTTAATAGCAGGTTTCGATAGACCTGACTCAGGCATTATCGAGATGAAGAATGAAGTAATTGTTAGCGATGAAGATTGGCTACCTCCTGAAAAAAGAAATATTGGTATGGTGTTTCAAGATTATGCACTTTTCCCTCACTTATCAGTGGAAAAAAATATTGCCTTTGGTCTAGGTAAGAATGATTTAGAACAAGGAAGACTTAAAGAAGTCATTGATATGTGTAATTTGTCTGGTTTAATAAATAAATTTCCTCAGGAATTGTCTGGAGGACAACAGCAAAGAGTTGCTTTGGCTAGAGCTCTAGCACCTAATCCAGAAGTAGTATTGTTAGATGAACCGTTTACTAGTTTAGATGCACAAATGGCGAGAGTATTAAGAGATGAAGTTGTTGAACTTTTAAAAAATACTGAAACCACCGCAATAATTGTTACTCACGATCAGGAAGAAGCTCTTTCAGTCTGCGATGTTGTTAGTGTGTTGGAAAAAGGTAAGATTATACAAAGCTCAACACCCCAAGAAATATACCTTAACCCTGTAAGCAAAACAGTTGCTAATTCAGTTGGTGACCCAAATATTCTTAAAGGGTTTTCTATTGACGGAAGAGTGGAAACATCCTTAGGAACATTCGTTTCAGCATATGAAGGAGCTTTAGACGTTTCTATAAGGCCGGAGTGTATTGAATTAAAGTTAGACTCTGAAGGTAATTACATTGTTAAAGAGTGTACATTTTATGGCCACGATCAGGTCATCTCATTTCAAAATAGTAAAGGAGAGGTCTTTAGAGCTAGATCATTACCAAATACTATTTATGAAGCAGGAGATAAAGTAAATATTGAAATCTCAGAGGTTACCACTTTTCCCTCAAAGGTTTGATTTAATATAAGCTACTCTTCCAGCAATTGTTTGTATTTCAATTTCAAGTTCAGAAAGTTTTGTGAATGCTCTTGAATAATCGCTTTCAGCAATATACTCCCGTGAATTTGCTAAAGATTTTACAGAAGTTTCGATATCAAATATTATTGATTCTATCTCTGAAAAAATTAGTTGTTTATCCATCGTTTAATTGTAAATAAAAAACTAAACTTATATTAATTATTTCTAATTAGGGGAACATGGAAATTAAAATTAAAAAACTTAAAAGATTCAATATAATTATGGGCACTGTTCACCTTATACAGGGTGGCTTACTTTTTTGGTTAGGTACTGTCGTAAACTCAGATTTTGTTGTACCTATAACATTAACTCAATTAGTAGGAGTAGGTTCTCCTGAAGATCCTTCAAGCTTTGCGTTGGTTCCTGAACTTGAAGTATGGAGAGAGGTTACAAACTTCGGTCCAGCAGTAGCAACCTTTTTACTTGCTTCAGCAGTTGCTCACTACCTTATTTCTGGACCTTTTTATAACAAATATAAAGAAGACCTATCAAAAGGAATAAATAAGGTGCGTTGGATTGAATACTCAATTAGTGCATCAGTGATGATTGTTCTTATTGCATTATTAGTAGGAATTTATGACGTATGGGCATTAGCTGGAATATTTTTTATGAACGCAGCTATGTGTTGGTTTGGATGGATGATGGAAGTTCATAATCAATATACAGAAAAAGTTGATTGGACAAGCTACATAATGGGTTGTCTAGTTGGTGTTGCTCCTTGGATTTTTATATTTATTAATCTAATAGGAGATGGTGTAGCAACCGACTCTAACCCCCAAGGAGTTCCACAATTTGTTGTGTGGATTTTTGTCAGTATATTTTTATTCTTTAATACTTTTTCAATAAATATGATTTTGCAATATAAGCAAGTAGGTAAATGGAAAGACTATCTTTATGGTGAAAGAGCTTACATTTGGCTAAGCTTGCTTGCAAAGACTTGTCTTGCTTGGCAAGTATTTTTTGGAACATACCAACCGAATTAAATACTTATTTAATTTTTTTCCCAAAAAATATAAGCAGAATAATTATTAAAAATAAACCAATATAAGAAAGTGCCATTAGTCTTTAGATCTAAATTTTCTAAATCCTAATACTAACAACAACAATGGAACCGCAATTATTGCAAAAGATACTACAAAACCAATGATTGATTCAATCCAATTTAATGCTCTTTGTACATAATAATTCCATGAAAATAGTGATACTCCAGAACCCTCTCTAATAACTAACGTCAAAGAAGAGTACGATACTGAATTTTCATAATATTCTTTTTGTCCTTCCAAAACTTGAATGTCTTGATTTATATAACGAAGTTGAGACTGTACTTGAAGTTTATCTGATGTTGATAAAGCCTCCTCTTTAATTTCTTCAAGTGCTTCCTTCTCTTCATTTAATGATTTCAATCTTGAATCGATATCAAGAACATATTTTGTTACATCATTTGCATTTAAATTTATGTTTGTAAACTTTGAAATATCTTCTACTTCCTTTAGAAAATTCTCAAAATCCTCAGCTGGAATATTCATAGTTAAGTTATAACTTTTAAGCCCTTGGTAATTTGTTGAGAGATACGTATTAGAAATATTTCCACTGAAATTCTTTACCAAGAGTTCTACTTCATCAATTGTATTCTCAAAATTAGATGAACTAACGTCTGTGCTTCCATAAGCAGTCTTAATGATATAGTCACCTTGTGAAAAAGAAGATTCTCTTGAGAAAGCTACTTCAGAATTAGCCATATCTTCTACTCCAAAATACGGTTCAGGTACTCCCATTGTCATTTCGCTGGATTGAGAACAATAAGAAAAAACTAGTAGTAAAAGCAAAATTTTAAATTTTTTCACATCTTAATTATAAGTACTTTAGAAGTTTGATAATTCAATTATTGGAATTTTTAGTTCCTCTTCTGATATTCCTCCATGGTAACCCTTTAATTGTGCCGAAAGATGTTTTGGATATATGATATGTTGATCTTCAACTAAAAAACAAAAATCAGGATAAATAGATTGCAAAAATTCATTTGTTGGGTTTCCAAGAAGATATGACAACTCTTGTTGTTCTAATAAAACACCTGGTATTTCAGAAAAAGTTTCTAAAACTTTTTCTTTGGTCCCGTTTATATAAACAGAACGTTGGTCACCGTATATTTGTAAGTCATCACGATAATTCAAATGATGACGAAATTCCTCATTAATATTTACAAGACCATGATCAGCTGAAATTATAGTTTTTGTTTTTTTATTACTAACATTTGAAATCTCATTAACTAATTTTTCAAATTTAGTAATTTCTATTTTCCACTCCTTTGAATTTACTCCAAATATATGTGCTGCAACGTCAATTAATGGATAATAGATAAAATTAAACCTATTTTCTAAAACCGAAGAATCTGATAACAATTCAAGAAGATTTTGCCCATCATCATATGGAATCGTATTTGACTGCTCATATAAGAAATTTGAAAGAGCACTTCCAACTAAGTTTCTAGGTTGAAAATTTGAAGCATATATTTTGTTTGTTTTAAAAATTTCCCAAATTGAGCTTTGTTTTTGAAAATAATTATCTAATAGTAAGTTTTTATTATTCTCATTCCAATTTAAAGCATTTATAAGGCCGTATTTTGATTTGTCATACATATAATATCCTATCAAACCATGCTCAATTGGATTTTTCATAAGTGATATTGAAGATAATGCAACATTTGTGGATGAAGGAAATGTTGTATTAATAGATTTAGTAACATTCTTATTTAAAGAAGAATCTGTATTATTTAGATTTTCAAAACCCAGTCCATCAGCGAGTATAAAGTTCAGAGTATCTGCCTCATAAAGATCTTTTGACAGAAGTTCAAATCTTGTATCTATTTCTATTTTGTCACGCAATACTGCTTTAAAAATTTCCTTCGAAAGATCTATTAGATTGGGTTCGTCTAAAAAATTTTTGTTTATCACTTATGAAAATCTTACAAAAAAATTACAATGAAGTTTGAGAAAAAAGTAAACTTTTCAGAGGCTGGACTAAAGTATAAAGTATGATTTCTTATTTTCAAGATTACGTGACCATAGGAGCCGTCCTTGGATTCGGCCTTTTTCTTGTTGTGCTATTACTTGGAGTAGCTTCAGTTTTAAGACCTAACAAGCCTTATGCAGAAAAGCTTCAAACTTACGAATGTGGTGTAGATCCAGTAGGGACTGGATGGAGTCAAACATATGTCAGGTATTACATTTTTGGTTTGCTGTTTGTTATCTTTGATGTAGAAGCAGTATTTATTTTTCCATGGGCAATCAATTTGGAGAAACTTGGATATTTTGGATTAATCGAAATGTTTTTTTTCATATTCATTTTGCTAATCGGTCTTATATACGCAATTAGAAAGGATGTCTTAAAATGGGAGTCGTAGATAAATTTGGCCTACCAAAGCCTATATCCTCTGTATTTAACTGGGCTAGATCCTATTCACTATGGTACTTTCAATTTGGATTAGCATGTTGTGCTATCGAAGTTATGGCAGTTAGCGGTCCGAGACATGATTTTATGAGATTAGGAGTAATTCCGCTTCCTGCATCTCCACGTCAGGCCGATTTCATGATTGTTGCAGGAACAGTAACTGATAAAATGGCACCTTCTGTGAAAAGGCTTTATGACCAAATGCCAGAACCAAAATATGTAATTTCCATGGGTTCTTGCTCTAATAGTGGAGGGCCTTATTGGGACTCTTACTCAGTCACCAAGGGAGTAGACCAACTAATTCCTGTAGATGTATACGTTCCCGGTTGTCCTCCAAGACCCGAGGCATTACAGGAAGGAATCATTCTTCTACAGAAAAAAATTCGTGGAGAAGACATGAAAGAAAAGTGGTTAGAAGTCCAAACTGAGCCAATTTAAGATGGAAGAATTTTTTAATAATATAAAAGAAAGCTTTAAAGAGACAACTCTCGAGTTTGAAACAATCAATATCCAAATCGACTCAACAAAGTGGATTGAGGAACATAAAAAACTCAGAGATGAGTTTAATTTAAAATTTTTCTCCTGGCTCTCTGCAATAGATTGGGATAATAATGTTTCTGTTGGAGAAGCACCAAAAGAGAGTGTTTCTCCTAGTTTTGAAATAATTACATGCTTGTCAGATTTAGAAAACACTAATTTAGTTACTGTATCGACAAGTATTAGTAAAGTAGAGCCAAACATCAGCTCACTTATTGATGTTTATGCTGGTGCAAATTGGCATGAAAGAGAAGCGTACGAAATGTTTGGTATAAATTTTGAAAATCATCCAAATCTTGAAAAACTTTATCTCCCTGATGGATACGAAGGCAATCCTATGCTTAAATCTTTTGAGTTAATAAGTAGGGAAGTTAAGCCTTGGCCCGGGGACGTAGATGTAGAGGGAATGCCAGAAGAATCAGAAAGCGATGAATAAGTAGATGGTTAATGCATTAGATCCACAAAATATGAACAGTTTTTCGGAGGCTTCAGTGTCAGTTGAAATTGAAACAGAAGATATGACACTTAACATTGGACCACAACATCCATCAACTCATGGAGTATTGAGATTGGTAGCAAAAGTAGATGGTGAAAAAGTGCATGATGTAAAACCTGTTCTAGGCTACATGCACCGTGGATATGAAAAACTGGCTGAAGTAAGATCCTATCCTCAGATTACAACTCTTGTAAACAGAATAGATTGGGTTGCAGGTTTTTCAAATGAAATTCCATTTATTGCTGGAGCTGAAAGATTAATGGAAATAGAGGTGCCTGAAAGAGCAAAACATATCAGACTAATTCTTACTGAAATGGCCAGAATATCTTCACACTTTGTCTTTATTGGTGCGTACGCTCTTGAAGTTGGTGCGCTAACTCCAATCTTTTACGCTATGGAAGATAGGGAAAGAGTTTTAGACTTGATAGAGTCAGTAACTGGTGGACGTTTTCATCCAAATTTTAATCGTATTGGTGGAGTAAAACCTGCAGCTGGAGCAGGGCCCACTTCGAAAAAAAATATTCAAGATTTACCAGCTGGATTTTATAGAGATACAAAAGTAGCTATGGAAAAAGTTATACAGGCAGCTGATCAATTCCAAAATTTAATTGGTGGAAATGAAGTTTTTAAGAAGAGAACAAAAAATGTAGGTGTTCTCACTGCAGAAACAGCAGAAGCCTACGGTGTTTCTGGCCCAATACTCAGAGCATCAGGAGTTAAGTCAGATTTAAGGACGCAGACAGATTACTTGCCTTATGATCAATTTGATTATGATATTCCAGTTGGAGAGAATGGAGATTGTTACGACAGGTGGGATGTAAGAGTAAAAGAAATGGTTGAATCTGCAAAAATTGTTTTACAAGCAATCGATTCTATGCCTTCTGGTCCACTGCAAGCAAAGGTGCCCAAAGTTATAAAAGTTCCACAAGGACGCACCTATGTTAGAGCAGAAAATCCAAAGGGAGAAATGGGATATTATATAGTTTCAGATGGTGGTCTTGGTCCATACAGGTTAAAAGTTCGTACAGCTTCGTTTAGTAATGTTTCTATTTTACCTATTATGCTTGAGGGAGCTTTACTCCCAGACTTAATTGCAATTATGGGAAGCTTAGACTTTGTTCTTGGAGATGTAGATAGATGACAGAAGTTTTAATAAAAGTTGGATTCCTTGCGATTGTGGCACTTAATGGAGCAATTATATTTACAATAATGGATGTGAAGGGTGCCTCGTGGATGCAGCGTAGGCCGGGCCCATTACATGTAGGACTGAGAGGTTTTATATTTCCTCTTGCAGAAATACTTAAATTTGTTCAAAAAGAAGACATAATCCCTACCGAAGTTGATAGGCCAGTTTTTAAATGGGCCCCTGCTTATGTTATGGTTTCTTGTGTCGCACTATTTGCAGTAGTTCCAATGAGCCCAACTCTGGTAGTGGCAGATTTAGAATTGGGTGTTTTCTTTGCACTTGCAATTAGTTCGCTAGGAACTATAGGAGTGTTGACTGCCGGATGGTCATCTGCAAATAAATATTCTTTAATGGGAGGTTTAAGAGCTGCAGGACAGCTTATAGCTTACGAACTTCCATTGATACTTGCTGTTGTTGGAGTTGTTATTCAAGCTGAAACTATGTCGTTAGTAGGAATAGTAGAAAAACAAATTGAATGGGGAGTGCCTTTTGTAGTTGGGGGTCAAATTGTTGGATTCTTAATATTTATGGTTGCAGCAACAGCTGAAATGATGAGGGTTCCTTTTGATATGCCAATAGGTGAATCAGAATTAACTATGGGCTTTATGACAGAATATTCTGGCATTAGATTCCTCATTTTCTATATTTCTGAATACATGAATATGTTTATTCTATGTGCAATTGCTTCAACATTATTTCTTGGTGGTTACCATGTACCACTCCTTCCAACGGAGTGGGTAAACTTTTATGGACCAATAGTTCTTTTAACAAAAACTGCAATTCTCGGCTTTATCTTGGTTGCGGTAAGGTGGTCTCAACCAAGATTTCGAGAAGACCAATTGCAAAATCTTGCATGGAAGATACTTATTCCTGCATCTTTAGTTAATATTCTTGTAACTGCAATTATGAAAGTTGGGTTCTAATGAAAACATTTAAACCAAAAGTGCCTGGGTTTTTAATTGGTATCAAGATAGTTATTGTAAATATGTTAAAAACACTATCTCCTTTCCATTCAAAACCAAATGTCAATTATCCGTTTGAAAAAGAAAAAGTTGCACCAAGAGCAAGAGGTGTCATCGCCTTAGACCAAGAAGCTTGTACTAGTTGCATGCTTTGTGCTCGACAATGTCCAGATTGGTGTATTTATATTGAAGGCCATAAAGAATTACAACCTCCTTCAAAACCTGGGGGCAGACAAAGAAGCCGAGCCGTTTTAGATAGGTTTGATATTGACTATGCACTGTGTATGTATTGTGGAATTTGTGTAGAAGTTTGCCCTTTTGATGCTTTATTCTGGTCTCCTGAATATGAATATTCTGAATTTAATATGGGTGACATGTTGCATGACAAAGAACGTTTAGATGATTGGTTGAAAACTGTTCCAGAGGCTGAAGGTCTAGAGAGCTAAAAATGGAAATTTTTGAAGTTGTAGTCTATTTCATTCTTCTTGCGCTCCTTTCAACATCAATAAGAGTTGTCACAACATCTAATGTTATCCATGCAGCAATTTCTCTTGTATTCACTCTCGCTTTAACAGCTATATTGTTCCTAATGTTGTCAGCAGAATTTGTAGCCTTAGTGCTTATTTTGGTCTACATAGGTGCGGTTATAGTACTGTTCTTATTCGGAATAATGATTACACGTGCTCCTCTAGGAAAAAATGCAGAATTAGATAATGACAAAAATAAAAAACTTGGTGCATTGATCTCTGGGTCAATATTTTTTCTTTTCTCATACATTCTTATCAACGGGTTTGATGGAGAGGTTGTTGTTTTATCAGGGTCTTCCACAGAGCTTCTTGGCGAGATTTTATTAAGTCGATTTGTATTTCCATTTGAACTAGTTTCTTTTGTCTTGCTGGCAGCGTTAATAGGTGGCATAACGCTAGCAAGAAAAGATGAGGCTTTAGTTGATAAGGATCAGATATGATAGTACAACCAGTACTCGTTGTTGCTGCTGCTTTATTTTCCATAGGTATTTACGGAATATTGGTTAGAAGAAACGCGGTTATGGTATTACTTTCTATCGAACTTATATTAAATTCAGTGAATATAAACTTTATTATGTTTGACACAATGCTTGCTGACACAATGATGCAGGGACAAATATTTACAATTTTTATTATTACAATTGCTGCAGCAGAAGTTGGAATAGGTCTCGCAATTGTACTTATGTTATTTAGAAATAGACAGACAGCTAACATAAATGAATTCGACTTAATGAAATGGTAAAAACATCAATTAATTTATTTGCTGAGGGAGAGATTGTCTATACAGATGGTGGTATCCTTGCTGAATTCGCTTGGGTGCTTGTTGTTCTACCATTTATTGCCGCTTTGATAATTACTTTTATTGGGAAAAGCTTGCCTATGAAAGGAGCTGAAATAGCTCTTGCTACAATCGGAATTATTTTTGTTTACAGTGTTGCTTTAATGTTTTTACACATAACACAAGGAATTGCAAATGAGTTCTTTATCAACGTTGGAAGCATTGGTCAATTTGATATTGAATTTGGTTGGGTAGTAGACGGACTTTCTATCATGATGTACTTTGTTGTTGGCTTAGTTGCCCTACTTGTATTTATTTATGCTACTAATTATATGGAAGGCGAGATAAGATATACTTTCTTTTTTACATCTTTAACTTTATTTGCAGGAAGCATGCTTGTACTAGTTTCTTCTCCAACATTAATTCAAATTTTAATTGGCTGGGAATTAGTCGGTGTTTGTTCCTATCTGCTCATAGGTCATTATTGGGAAATTAAAGATAATTCGTCGGCAGCTATGAAAGCTTTTATAACAAACAAGGTAGCTGATGTAGGATTGATGATTGGAATTATCATTCTTGCGTTAAACACAGGTACTTTAAGAATTTCTGAGATTTTATATCAGGCTACTCATGACTACCCGGCAATTAAAGATGTAGCATTTATAGCTGGAGTATTGCTTTTTATAGGTGCAATGGGTAAAAGTGCTCAATTTCCTTTACACGTGTGGCTTCCAGATGCAATGGCGGGGCCAACACCTGTATCTGCACTGATGCACGCGGCAACAATGGTTACAGCTGGTGTTTATTTACTAGCTAGAATGTTTCCTTTTTATCAAGGCATTGCCAGCGAAGCATTAGATATAGTAATGCTTTTTGGAGTTATAACTCTTCTTACAGCTGGACTTATTGCAGTGGTTCAAGACGACCTTAAGAAAGTTCTTGCGTATTCTACTGTTAGTCAACTTGGATATATGGTGGCTGCAATTGGATCGGGAGCTTATACAGCAGCATTATTTCATTTATGGACACATGCTTTCTTTAAAGCTCTTTTATTTCTCGGCGCAGGGTCTGTAATTCATGCAGTCCATAGCAATAGTATGTTAGAAATGGGTGGTCTAAGAAAGGTTATGCCAAAAACATTCACAACATTCATTATTGGAACAGTTGCTCTCGCGGGACTACCACCTTTTGCAGGATTCTTTTCTAAAGATGAAATTCTTGCCTCATTTAACCACGAAGGTGAAACAACATTTTTCTTCATTGCTGTACTCGGTGCATTCATTACTGCCTTTTATATGACTAGAGCAGTATCTTTGACCTTTCTTGGAGAGTATAGAGGGCATGGACACCCACACGAGTCTCACACAATGATGACAACACCGTTAGTAATCCTAGCGGTATTTGCTGCTGGCTCTGGTTGGGTTAATATTCCTGGTGTTTATACAGGGTTTACTGATTGGGTAACTACTCGGAAAACACCAATTATCGAATATCACCCAGAAAGTTTTGATTTATATGCCCTAGGGTTGGGCTTAGCTGCTGGCTTGATTGGAATTGCTCTGGGCTATTATTTGTATCAACTACAAGGCAGCGCCGAAACAGGTGACAACAAGATAAAGATTGAACCAATTTGGACTGTTTTAGAAAACAAATACTATTTAGATGATTTCTATTTCAAATTTATCATTGATCCAATTAAGTTAAAATTGGCAAAAGCAGTTGATGTTTTTAATACAAATGTAATAGATAGATTTGTAAATGGTTTTGGTCAATTAGCCTCGTTTCTAGGTGCGATAATTTACAATAATATTGATCAAAATGGAATTGATAAAGTTTTAAATATGTCATCCTCAGGAACTGATAATTTCGGAGGAAAAGTTAAACTACTACAGACCGGTAGGACACAGCAATATTTAATGTTGTTTTTAGGTGGCGTTGTGACAATTAGTTTATTAATTTTATTTATTATATAGGAGGAAAAGTGGAATTATTAACAAATGGAACAGGATTGACAGCAGTAGTCTTTCTGCCATTAATTAGTGCGTTAGTTTTGACCGCAATACCAAAAAGCCAAGAGCTTTTAATTAAAGGCTTTGCATTACTATCATCGATAGTCACATTTATTATAAGTGCTTTACTCCTACCTCAGTTTGATTTTTCTAATGCAGACAAATTACAACTGGGTAATAAAATTTCATGGATAAAAAGCATAAACGCAAATTATGAAATTGGGATTGATGGAATATCTCTTCCTTTATTAATTTTGTCTACATTTATTACTGTCTTAGCAATTATTTATTCAATTGAACATTTACCAGAACCAAAAAGTCCTAAAGGATTTCTTGCATTAATTCTAGTTTTAGAGACTGGTATGAATGGTACATTTGTTGCCCTTGATTTAATATTGTTTTTCGTATTTTTTGAAATAGTTCTGCTTCCAATGTATTTCATGATTGGAATTTGGGGAGATAAAACTGTAAGAACTGTAGCAGGATTTAAAAACCAAATTGAAACAAGACTATATGCAAGTATTAAGTTTTTTGTTTTTACTCTATTTGGTTCCGCCTTTATGTTGCTAGGCTTTTTAGGTTTGTATTACAGAGGAAATAGAACTTTTAGCATTCCTGAGTTAATTGAGCTTGGAACTAATGGTGCATTTACAGGAACATTTGCGATGCTAGTTTTTGCAGTTTTGTTTCTTGGCTTTGCGGTTAAAGTACCAATGTGGCCGTTGCATACCTGGCTTCCGGATGCACACACGGCAGCTCCTACAGTTGGTTCAGTATTGTTAGCAGCAATACTCTTGAAATTAGGATCTTATGGTTTTATTAGAATCGCAATACCAATACTTCCGGAACAAGCAAAAGCCTGGGCGCCTGCGATTGCAATTCTTTCTGCAATAGGGATTATATATGGTTCGCTTGCATGTTTAGCTCAAACTGATCTAAAGAGATTAATAGCATTTTCTTCCGTTGGTCATATGGGTTTTGTAATGTTGGGTATAGCTTCATTAACACCAATTGGTATAAATGCTGCAATAATTGGTATGGTCGCACACGGAGTGATCACCGGCTTATTATTTTTCCTATCGGGATCCATGGCTCATACATATCACACTCGGGATATGGGAAGGTTAGGTGGAAATATGAAACTACTTCCAAAGACTGGAGCACTGTTAGGGTTTACTGCAATGGCTTCTTTGGGCCTCCCAGGGCTTGCTGGATTTTGGGGAGAGTTTATGGCTTTACTTGGAGCATTTAATCCACTTGATGGTTTAAACGTTACAGTTTTTCGAGGATCAATGGTCGCTGGTGCTATCGGAACTGTATTAACCGCAGGATATTTGTTGTGGATGTTGCAAAGAGTTAATCTTGGTGAACCTTCCGATGAATGGAATGAAATGGAGCTTCATGATGCAGATGGCTATGAATTAGCTGCATGGATTCCACTGGTAATTCTAACAATTCTTATCGGTGTATTTCCAAAGCTAATATTTGGAGCGACTAATGATGCTGTTGTTAGCCTTCTTTCTAAAGCATTTGGAGGATAAAAATTACTATAAACTATTTTGCAATTTCAACTGAGTTAATAGTTATATTCACTATTGTTGGAACTTTAATATTAGATTTAATTCTTCCAAGAAAATCAAAATATTATGTTGCAGCTTTTGCTCTTTTTGGGACATTAGCTTCTTTAGCACCACTAGTAATTCAGTGGGCTACTTACTCAGATCCAATTAATACTTTTGGCAACAGCTTTGTAGTAGATAAATTTTCAATCATTCTTAAAGGTCTGTTTATACTCATCACTTATTTGACATTTTTACTTTCAATAAACTTCATAGAAAGTGATAAGTTTTATCAAGGGGAGTATTATTATCTTCTCCTCAGCTCTCTACTTGGTGCTTTAGTAGTAAGTTCTTCTAGGGATCTACTAACAATATTTATTGGAATTGAGTTAGCATCAACGCCTATGTTTTTATTGTCTGGTTGGAAAAAAGGAGACAGAAAATCTAACGAAGGCGCAATTAAATTTTTCTTATTAGGCGTTCTATCAGCTTCTTTAATATTGTATGGATTCTCACTTATTTACGGATTAACCGGACAACTAGTTTTTGCAGATATATCTGCATATTTACTTGCAAATTCACTTGGTTCTTCACCAGTACTTTTATTGAGTGCTATTTTAGTTATTTCTGGAATTGGATTTAAAATCTCAGTTGTTCCTTTCCACTCATGGGCTCCAGACACTTATGAAGGAGCTCCTTTGCCAATAACTGCTTATCTTTCAGTTAGCTCCAAAGCTACAGGCTTTGTTGCACTGATCGTACTTTTGACGAAGGTGTTTGAAAGTTCTGGGCAAAGTTGGGGCGTAATTTTAGCAATTGTAGCAGGTGCCACAATGACATTAGGAAATTTAGTAGCACTGCAGCAAACAAACCCAGTTAGGCTACTTGCATATTCTTCAATATCTCAGGCGGGATTTATTATTGCACCAATCGCTGTATCTGGAATAACTGGAAATTATCAGGATGGTATTTTTGCAAGTGTCACTTATTTAATTATTTATGCCTTTATGAATATAGGGGCCTTTTTATCAGTACATCTTTTTACGAACTTTACGAAATCTGATAATTTTTATGAATGGGGAGGAATTGCGAAACACTCACCTCTTGCTGGAGTTCTAACAACTGTTTTCTTTTTCTCTTTGGCAGGCATACCTCCGCTTGGAGGTTGGTTTGCTAAGTTTGTGGTCTTTAGAAGTCTTTTGAGTACTGGGGAAATAATAGGTATTTCCTTAGCTATAGTGGGTGCGATAAATGCAGTTATCGCACTTGTTTACTATGCAAGAATTTCAAAGGTTATATGGATGGATGAACTAAAAAATCCTGAAGAAGAAAAATCATTTGAATTTCAAAGTCCTCTTAAAGTTGTAGGAGCTCTTACAGTTCTTATAACTTTTGTTGCAGGTATTTTTCCTGGGATATTCAGTTACCTTGGTGAAGTCGCTTCGATTTTTTTTGGTAATTAAAACTTGGAATTCAAAGAATTTAATAACTATCTTCTAAAAAAATATAAAACCAACAAAATATTTTTTGATGAATATATGGAGGAAGCTCTTTATTCAAAATATGGTTTTTTTACTAATGAAAAAGTTAGATCAAAGAAAAGTGGAGATTTTCTTACTTCTCCAGAAGTTTCTGAATATTTTGGAAAAATTATTAATATATGGATTCAAAAAAGAAATTTAGATTTGAATATTACTGAATTTGGTTCTGGAACGGGATCACTTATTGAACAAATTAAAACTAAAAATAAATTTGCTGTTGAAAAATCTTCAACAGCTAGAACAGAGTTGAATAAAAAAAATATCCAAAATGCTTCAAACCTTGAAGCACTTACTTACAAAAATAGTGATTTGGTTTTTGGAAATGAAGTTTTAGACAATATCCCTTGTTCAATTGCGATATATAAAGATGGAAAATGGCAGGAAAAAATAGTTAGCTTTAGTGATGGAATCTTTTCATATGATTTTGTTGAGGCAAGAACAAAGATTGTTGAGTGGATTAAACGTAACCGTATAAAGGCTGATGAAAACATAGATGTAGAAATTCAAACAAATATTGATATATTTTTAGAAAAAATTATCAATAAATTAAGTCCAAAAAATATTCTTTTTTTTGATTATGGTTATGAACAAAAGGATAGAAATAAAAGAAAGTACAGGTCATTAATAAGGACTTATAAAAACCATCACCTTTCTGTAGATCCAATATTAGAACCTGGAAAAGTAGATATTACTTATGATGTAAATTTTTCTGCTGTGATAAGAAAACTAAAAACTATGGGCTATAAATCTAACTTGTCATTACAGAGAGATTTTTTAATCAATAATGGTTTTGATGAGTATTTTGATAATTTGCAAAACAAGCTTTTATTATCTGAAGGTATAGAAAATTTGAAAATTAATAGTCAGCTGTCTGGTCTCAAGGCTCTAATCGACTCAAACGGACTTGGCGGCTTTTATTGTTTGGAAGCAAATAAAATATAATTATTACAAATTTATAATTAAGTTATGAATTTTGTAAAAACTACATTACTACTTACATTAATGACTTTGGTGGTTTTATTTTCAGCAACTGCATTAGGCTTTGATATAATCTCTGCTCTCTTTTTTGCTGTTGTTTTTAATTTTTTTATATACTTTTTTTCTGGAAATTTAGCTATTAAGTCAACAAGAGCTCAACCAATTAAAGATGGAGAATATGAAGAAGTTACCCAAATAATATCCCACCTTATTCAAAAAGAAAAAATGCCAATGCCGGATTTATATGTAATTAATAGCGATCAACCAAACGCTTTTGCAACTGGTAGAAATCCAAAAAATGCCAAAGTAGCAGTAACAACTGGTATTTTAAAGCTTTTGAATAGGGATGAATTAGAAGGGGTTCTTGCGCATGAATTATCACATATAAAAAATAGAGACATTCTAGTTTCAAGTATTGCCGCAATGTTAGCTGCTGCTATTTCCTTTATGTCTAGAATGGTTTTTTGGGGTGGTGGTAACAGAAACAGAAATACACATCCTGCAGTGATAATTATTGCAATGATTGCTGCACCAATAGCTTCAATTATCATTAGGATGGCAATTTCAAGAACGAGAGAATTTGGTGCTGATAAAACTGGTGCTGAAATTTCCGGCAATCCTTTAGCTTTAGCATCTGCTCTTGAAAAAATTGAAAGGTATGCAAAAGTACCAATGGATGTTAACCCAGCTGTTAGTCAATTATTTATCTCAGACCCATTAAAAGCATTTTCGGGTAATAGTTTTAGTAAATTATTTTCCACTCATCCACCAACTAGTGAACGAGTTGCAAGATTACGAAGGAGACAAAGTGGGATTCGGTATTAGTAATACACCATCAATTCAACCAGAAAAGGTAGAAGATTTTATTGAAAATGGACATTTGCTAATTGACGTAAGAGAAGATGATGAGTGGGAAGCCGGCCATCATGTAAATGCAAGTCACATAAAAATGGGAGAAATTCCATCAAATCTAGAAAAGTTTGAAAAAGAAAAAAACTACATAATTGTATGTAGATCAGGTGGTAGATCTGCCAAAGTGACTGATTTTTTAGTGGAGAATGAAATAAACGCTTTTAATTTGAGTGGTGGAATGAAAAAATTTAGTCAAGTATCAACAAATGTAAAAGATTCATTGGGTAATACCGGTCAAATCATATAAACTACTTTAGTGATAATTTGTATTGGTAATGCATTAGTTGACGCCTTAGAACAGATAAACGAAGAAGTTATTGATGAGCTTAATTTAAATAAAGCAAGAATGACCTTAGTTGATAAAGATAGATCTTCATACTTACTATCTAAAATGAATAAACCTTCTTTTGAAGCTGGAGGATCAGCTGCTAATACTGCTTATTGGATCGGCAAATTAGGTGGAACTGCTGGATTCATAGGTAGAGTGTCGAACGATAATTTGGGTAGAACATTTAAAGAAAGTTTAGAAACGTCAGGTTTACATGACTTAACGGTTACAGAAGATGAAAAGGTCCAAACAGGATTGTGCGCTATTTTTATTACTCCAGATGGAGAAAGAACAATGAATACTTATCTTGGTGCAGGGGAGTTCCTTTCCCCATCTGATATAAAAGTAGATGACATTGAAAAAGCGGAAATTCTTTACATGGAAGGCTATTTATGGGATAAGCCTGATGGTAAAGATGCATTTGTCTATGCATCGGAAATAAACAAAAAAGCTGGTGGAAAAAATGCGTTAACACTTTCAGATGTTTTTTGCGTTGAAGCTCATAGAGATAGTTTTAAAGAATTGATAAAGAATAACATCGACTATGTTTTTTGTAATGAAGACGAGCTTAATTCACTGACTATGCTTGATGACACATCTCAATCTATTGAATATTTTTTGAACCAATTTCCTCATGTAGAAGTTTTGATATGTACACTTGGATCTAAGGGTTCTTTGGTAATAACACAAGAATCACAGACTCATATAGATGCTGCTCATGCTGATGTTATAGATAAAACAGGTGCTGGTGATTTTTTTGCAGCAGGTTTTTTATACGGTATTCAGAATGGTTTAAATCCAGAAGAATCAGCTGAGATTGGCAATAAGAGTGCAGCACATGTTATAAGTGAAATTGGAGTTAGGCCAAGTAAAAATTTCTAAGGCTTAACCCATTCGATTAGCCTTATGTATTCTCTTTCTTTTTCATCTATAGAATAAGATAACTTAATAGGTTCGAATATATTATTTTTAGAAAATATTATGAATTGATTTTCTGAATCTAATGCAAGAATTTTTTCACTGTCATATGACCAAATCAAGCTATTGAAATAGTAGCTTGAGGGTGCTTCAGATTTAAAAACTTCCACGGTGTTAGAACCTTTTTGATAATAAATAGTAACACTTCTATCTGTATTCTCTACTTTTCGCCATGAGTCTATTAATACTTCACCATATTCGTTAAGATTTTGATTTCTTATAGATACATTCTCTACTTCATACTCTTTGAGGATTTCTTTATTTTTGGGGTTAACTTCTAACGCATATTCGCTACTACTAGAATCATTCCAGTATCTTACTACTAAGTTCCCTTCGTTATTTAACGTTGTATCGTAAAAGTAAAAATTGGTGGAATAAGTTAGCAACTCACTACTGCATAAAACTTCTCTTTCTATTATGTTGCTTGTATTTATTTCAATCTCAAATATACAATCATCAAGCAAATCTGGTGCAGGTGGAATAATATTTGAACTTATTAATGAACTCTGATAGTAAATTTTTCCATCAATTTCTTCATTAATACTATCTGAGTAATCCGGTAATGGAACAACTCCAAATATTCCTACAACAACAATCGTAAAAACAAATATAATTACAGAAATTATTAGTGTATTTTTTTTACTCACCTTTATTAAATCCTAAGTTTGATCTAATTGAATTTAAATATAAGCCTAACGAAACAAGCACCCCTCCTATTAAAAATAAAATTAACGGTGGCCAAATATTGTCAGGAAGGATAGCAGAAATAAGCCTTGGCAAGTTTATAAGTAAAGAAAAACTTCCAACAAGAAAAACAGGTTGTTCTGAGATTTGAATGCTTATCCAAATAATGAAAGTAGAAGCTATTACTAGTATTGCTATGTTTATAATTTGACTAATTCTGAGTAAGTCTTCAACAAAAATAGCTAGACCAATTAAAAATACTCCAGATGCAATTAAACTACCTAACCAATAAGGTTGAAGCATGTCTGAGTTTGTTGCTAAACCCCATATAATCGAAAGCGATATTAAAAATAATCCAAAAGCCCAAATTTCTAAATTTGGAAATAACAAGTTTCCTAATGAACCAAATACAAAAGCAGTATTCAAAAACAAAGCTCCGTGTTGCAATATAAATTTAGTTTTGAAATATAAAAAAGTTGTATAAAACATCGCAGTAAGAGAGATTACTAAAAATAAATTTTCTTCAGTCAAATCAGTAATATTTTGAGAATTTGTGATATTAAAAGCAAAAATTAAAAAAGCAACAAAACTTACCAGGGAACCAAAATAAAGTACGGACGAGACTCTTTCCGTTGAGTTAAATATAAAGATTTTATTATCTTTGCTTTTTTCACTATAGGATCCGGCAAAATTAAGAAATACTGTAACAATTCCTAAAAATAACAACTGAGCCCAGTAAGCAAGATTATCCCAAATTAATGGAAGGGTTCCTAGTAGTCCTGAAAGTACAAATAGGCCTCCAACTAAAGTTATTGTTTTTGCAATTCTAGATTTATAAGTTGAATTTTTTTGATCATTCTTTTCAAATTCAAGGATATTGTCAAAAGTTTCTTGATTTATTAAATTATTTTCAAGCCACAAAGATAACTGTTCACGAATATTTTTGCTCATAATACCAACAATAAACTATTGAAAATTAAACTTACTAATATTTTTATATACTCTAGAATTTATAAAGACTAAGTAAGCCGAGATGCCCGAGCGGCCAAAGGGAGCAGACTGTAAATCTGCCGGTTATGCCTTCGTAGGTTCGAATCCTACTCTCGGCACTATTGCCCTCTTAGCTCAGTTGGTAGAGCACTTCCATGGTAAGGAAGAGGCCTCCGGTTCAAGCCCGGAAGAGGGCTCAAAACTGGAATAGTTTTGGCGGCGTAGCTCAGTTGGTAAGAGCGCACGACTCATAATCGTGAGGTCGGCAGTTCAAGTCTGCCCGCCGCTACAAGTTAAAAAAGGAGAAAAAATGGCTTCAGATAAACGACCACCAATTATATTGGTCTGCACTGAAACTGGTGATCATAACTATGTGACTACAAAAAATAAAACTAATACTCCAGATAGACTG
>JADHQS010000011.1 GCA_016777845.1 Candidatus Actinomarina sp.
CAGGTTTTTTCATGAGTAGTATTGATATAAATTCTTTCGTAAAGATTTTAACTAATGGTTTAAAGTTTTACTTAAAAAATGAAAAAGTCAAAATACAAGAATCTGATTTTCAAATATTATCCAATGTTGCGCAAGCTTATGCATATGAAATGTATGTTGGTGGTTTTTGGTGTCATCAAAATCCAAATAATGGTGAAAGTGTAAATGAAAGACTTTCAAAAGTTGGCTTTCCTTTTACAGTAGTTGGAGAAAACTTAGCAATTGCATCAACTGTAAGGTCAGGACATCAAACCTTAATGCAATCAGATTCACATAGAAATACTATTTTAGATAATGAATTTCGCAGGGTAGGTATTGGAGTAGTATCAGGACCGATTGGACTAATAATTGTTCAGGTTTTTTCATGAGTAGTATTGATATAAATTCTTTCGTAAAGATTTTAACTAATGGTTTAAAGTTTTACTTAAAAAATGAAAAAGTCAAAATACAAGAATCTGATTTTCAAATATTAGAGAATGAATTATTTTCTGAATTTTCTCTTCCGTATATCGACCAAACACAAACCCCAACTCAATTTTTAAACGAGTTTGTAAAAAATAAATATGATGTGAAGAAAATTATTACACCACAAAATTTAGGACCTGATGCACATGAACAAATTATGTTATGGGGCCTAACTAAAGCAAGAAAATTAAATGATTAATTCTGTTAGAAAAGACATATGGATTAATTCTTATCCAATATTTCTATGGCTTGCATTGGAACCAATAGTAGGGTTAATTGATTCAAAAATAGCAAGTATTGTAAATTTAGACAGTCTTTCTGCTGTTGGGATTGGTGAAACAGTTTATTTTGTTTTTATCTGGGTTTTTATCTTTTTAGCCTACGGAACAACACCACTTGTATCGTCATTAAATACTAATAATGAAGTAAATAAATTAAATTATTTTATAAAGTTTGGAAGAAATGTATCTATATTACTAGGTTTAATTTCATTCTTAATTCTTTATTTAAGTAGTGACTATTTAATTTCTACATTTGAGCCAACTAATCAGATCAAAGTTTTGTCATCTGACTATCTGATTTTTAGATGTGTTGGATTACCATTTTACTTAATAAATATGCACTCAACAGCTGTTTTGAGGGGTCTAAAAGCCGCCAAGGTTACTTTTTATAGCGCTTTTATAGTGTCTGCTTTCAATATAGTTTTTAGCTTGTTTTTTGGGCTGTTCCTTGGTTTTGGAGCTGCTGGAATTGGTTTTGCAAGTTCACTTGCATTCGTTTTTGCTTCAATTTATTCAACAGTCGTATTAAAAAAGTATCAAAAAAACCTTCTCTCTACAAGTGAAGAAGTTGATAAAGTAAGCATGAGAAAGAAATTTTTCAGTGTTGGTGTTTACATACTCATACGGTCACTATTTTTAACTCTTTTTATGGCTTATTTGAGAAATAGGTCCTCATTAATGTCTATGGAAGAAATTGCTCTTCAACATATTCTTTTACAACTATGGTCTGTTGGATATATTTTTGTAGATGCAATTGCAATAGCTTCGCAAACTTTAATTTCTGAACTAATTTCAAAAAACGAAAAATATCAAAAATCTGTATTACAAAAAGAACTTATATCTATAACAACTTTAATTTCCGTCTTCCTTGCCATAGCAACAGCATTTTTTCTTGAAGATTTTATACAGTTATTTGCTTCTAGTAGTTTTGATTCATTACTAAATACAGATTTAAAATTTATGGTAGCTGCAAGTTTATTTATTGGTTGTTTTGCATTTCTCTGGGATGGTATTTTGTTAGGTCTTGATAAGTCAAAAGAGTTTTCACTGCTAACTATAATTTCTTCAATTTCAGGATTTTTAATTTGTAGTTATCTTCTTAGAACTGAAAATACCATATCAACACTATGGTTAAGTTTAAACATCAGTTTGGTAATTAGAGCAGTGTTAGGATACGCTTATCAAAAATAGTCTAGTCAACTGCTTTTAAAATTGGCCTATCTAGGTAATAGCTTAAAATTTGCAATTCTTGAGAGAGGTCAACAGATCTTATTTGTACATCTGGTACATTTTTAAGAAGCACAGGAGCAAAGTTAAGAATTGATCTTACCCCGCATCCAATTAATTGATCTGCAACACTCTGAGCATATTCCCCAGGAGTTGCAATTATCCCAATTGCTACGTTAAATTTTTCGCAGTCTTTTTCTAAATCACTTAAAGGTTTTATGACTAAGCCTGCAACTCGACTATTAATTTTCTTGGGATCATCATCAAACAGTCCAACAATTCCAAAACCTTTTTCTCTAAATCCACCATAATGTGCCAAAGCTGACCCCAAATTACCAATACCTACAATTACGGCGCTCCAGCCTTCAACAAGACCAAGTTCAAGCTGCAGTTGATTTCTAAGAGTAGAAATATCATATCCAACACCTCTTGTACCTAGCGTACCAAGATACGACAAATCTCTTCTGACTTGAGCATCATTCACTTTTGCTAGTTCAGCTAACTTATTTGATGAAATACCGATATCATCATCATTCATTTGGTCAAGGCACTGTAAATACAGCGGCAATCTTTTTACCGTAGCTGGTGGTATTTTTTTATTATCTTTCACTAATGCACAATCTAATTAGAAATTGATTTTATATGTAATTATTTAAAGTTATTTATTGGCTTCATTTAGTTTCCTATTAATGGAAATACATTGTAAGTTAGTAAAATATGGAAAAAAGTCCTAAAAATTATGACGTTTTAATAATTGGAGCTGGCCCAGCTGGTGCAAATGCTGCTATTTCTTATAAAAACTTAAATCCCAACTTAACAGTTGGATTAGTTGATAAAGCAATATTTCCAAGAGATAAATCATGTGGGGATGCGATTGGTCCAGGAGTAATAAGTGCATTAAAAAGATTTAACAATGAACATATTTTAGATGGTGAGCCACAAGTTGTTTCAACAACTCTTTACGGTCCAGACAATATTGGTATCCAAAATTATATTCCTGAAGTAAAAAATAAGGAAGATTCAATCGTATATGTTATTCCTCGAGTAGACCTAGATAATAGAATATTGGGTTTAGCTAAGGAATGCGGTGTTGATGTTTATGAAGGATATAGTTTTGTAGACTTTACTTCTAATTTAGACAAAAGCTTAAATGTACAAATCAAGAATGAAAATGAAAACTTAGAATTTTTAACAAAGATTCTTGTAGGGGCCGATGGAGCAAATTCAAGAATCAGAAAAAAATTAAGTTATAAATCGAATTCTGATTGGCATAAAGCAATAGCCATAAGAGCTTATATTGATAGTCCTAACTACCTAGAGGTATTCAATGAGAGAACTCTAATGTTTGAAATCAATGTTTCTGCAGACAAAGGTTATGCTTGGGCATTTCCAAGCAAGGGTAATTTGTTAAATATAGGAATAGGCGTACCTGTAAGCATATTTAAAAAAGATAAATTAGACATTAATGTACTGCTAAATAATTTTGTATCTGAGCTTGAAAGCAGAGGAGTAATTGTTGAAAATATTAGAAAACAAAAATCATATTTACTTCCTTTTGCTTCATCGAGACCAAAGCGAAATAAAGATCTAAATATTGCATTAATTGGAGATGCAAGCTCTATGATAAATCCGATGAGTGGAGAGGGAATATTCTACGGCATGGAAGCAGGTTATTTATTAGCTAAAAATACACACGAAATAATTCATTCAGAAAAATTAAGTGATGGAATTGACTTATACGAAAAAGAATTTAGTAAAAGATTCAGAAAACACTATTTAAGTTGTGCTTTAGCAAGACTAATTTTACAGAGTCCATTTATGACTAAAAGATTATTAAGAGTTGCCTCAAATGATCAGGATACAATTGACTTTGTTGTGGAATTATTATTTGACGAAGCCTACCTAACTTTAAAAGAAGTCTTCAAAATAGCTTACAAATTTATAATTCCAACAAAACTTTTAGTACTTAGTTCAAAAAACTAATTAGCGAAATAATTTAACATATTATAGGTAGTACAATAAGAGTATAGCTTGTGAAAAATTTCACAAATATGGAGGGAACATGTTAGATTGGCTTCCGATACTGGTTATGCTGGTTGTTGCAGTTGGTTTTGCTTTAGCTTCACTTGGTGTTTCATATATATTATCGCCAAAAAATGCAACGCCTGAAAAACTTGCACCTTATGAATGTGGGATTTTTCCAGAAGTTGAACCATCTCAAAGGTTTCCAGTCAAGTTTTACATGGTTGCAATGCTTTATATTGTTTTTGATATTGAAATAATATTTTTATTTGCATGGGCTACAAGGTTTAATGACTTAGGATGGTTCGGCATAGCTGCCATATCAATATTTACATTTTTTGTTTTAGAGACTCTTTACTATGTTTGGAAAAAAGGAGTACTAGATTGGAATATTCCACGTAGAGAGAGATACTTCAAAGAAGAATTGCAAGAGGTAGCATAATGTACACTCCTGACAATATCTTCACAACAACTATTGATAAAGCTGTCAGATGGTCAAGGACTCAATCAATGTGGCCAGTCACATTTGGACTTGCATGCTGTGCAATAGAAATGATGGCTGCTGGAAGTGCTAAATATGATCTAGCAAGATATGGAATGGAAGTTTTTAGAGCATCACCCCGACAAGCAGACTTGATGATTGTAGCTGGAAGAGTATCTCAAAAAATGGCACCAGTGTTGAGACAAGTTTATGATCAAATGGCTGATCCTAAATGGGTAATCGCTATGGGCGCTTGCTCTTCAACTGGTGGAATGTTCAACAACTATGCTTTAGTTCAGGGTGTAGACCACATAGTTCCAGTTGATATTTATGTCCCCGGATGCCCACCAGGACCGCAGTCGCTTATGCATGGAATTTTAACTTTACACGACAAAATAATGGATGGAGAGATAAATAGATGAACCCTGAAATTATTAGTACCACAACAGAAGAATATAAAGAACTAATCGAATCCCTAAAAAAAGATGGATTTGAAATGATGGTAGACCTAACAGTAGTTGATTGGTTTAGAAAAAAAGAACCTAGATTTGAAATAGTTGTTCAATTTTTATCAACTTCAAAAAATTCACGTAGGACAGTAAAAGTATTTGTTAATGATGAAGATTTAACAATACCTTCAATAACTGACATTTACCCTAGTGCAAATTTTTATGAGAGAGAAGCCTATGACATGTTCGGTATCGTTTTTGAAGACCATCCAGACCTAACAAGAATCTTAATGCCTGATGATTGGGAAGGGCATCCATTAAGAAAAAATTATGGATCTGGAAGAATACCAGTACAGTTTAAAAATGCGCCAAAGGTTGATTAAGTGAAAAATAATAGAATTAAAAAAAGTAAGCTCAGTAATTTTAAAAATAAATTAGATTTTTGGGCTACAAATTCAGAAGAAGGTGGCTGGAATATATCTTCAACTGACGAAGGTTCTCAAAAAATGCTTGAAAACGAAAATGAAAAGCAAATAAAAATACAGACAGGAACCGAAGTAGTTGATGATTTTGTTATTGATGAGGATACGTCTGACGATGAAAGAATGATAGTAAATATGGGACCTCAGCATCCTTCAACTCACGGTGTTTTAAGACTTCAGCTAGAGCTTGAAGGAGAGGTTGTAAGGCGTGTTAAGCCAATTATTGGATATTTACATACAGGTATGGAAAAAACTGGTGAAGAGTTAAATTATTTTCAAGGTCCAACTAACACAACAAGAATGGATTATCTTTCCCCCTTATTTAACGAGTTAGTTTTCTCTCTCACAACTGAAAAACTTATTGGTATTGAAGTGCCTAAAAGGGCAGAAACAATAAGAATTTTGATGACCGAACTTAATAGGGTTTCGTCACATTTAGTTGCTCTTGCCACTGGTGGAATGGATATAGGAGCTTTATCCATGATGATTTTTGGATTCAGAGAAAGAGAGTTAATTTTAAATTTCTTTGAAAAAACAACAGGGCTAAGGATGAACCATAACTATATAAGGCCTGGTGGAGTAGCAGCAGATTTACCTGATGGTTGGCAGAAAGATGTTGAAGAAATTTTAAAAATAATACCTGAAAAGTTACAAGATTACGACGACATGCTTCTAGACAATCCTATTTGGAAAGGAAGATTACAAAATGTTGGAATCCTCACTACAGAGGAGTGCTTTGCTTATGGCGTAACTGGACCAAGCTTAAGAGCTTCTGGGTACTCTTGGGATTTAAGAAAGTCTCAACCTTACTCGGGAATTGAAAATTATGAATTTGATGTTCCAACTTTAACTGAAGGAGACGTGTTTGCTAGATGGAGAGTAAAAGTATTAGAAATTTTTGAAAGTTTAAAAATCATTGAACAAGCAATGAACAATATGCCAAAAGGCCCTTATAAAGTTCAAGATAAAAAAATTACACCACCCCCACGCAAAAGATTAGATGAATCAATGGAAGCTCTAATTCATCATTTTAAAATTTACACAGAGGGTTTTAAAGTTCCTGAGGGCGATGCATATGTTGCCGTTGAGTCACCCAGAGGAGAGCTAGGTTGTTATATAGTTTCCGATGGTTCAGCAAAGCCTTACAGAATGCATGTCCGGGGGCCTTCTTTTTGTAATCTTCAAGCACTCCCTGTCATTATGACTGATAGTCCCATTGCAGATGCTGTCGCTGCAATAGCTTCTTTAGATCCCGTGTTAGGAGATGTAGATAGATGAGTTGGGATGATAAATTATTAAAACAGGCAAAAAAAATAATTAAGCTCTATCCTCAAAAAAGATCAGCACTAGGTCCTCTTTTGCATTTAGCACAAAGTAAGGATGGCTATATTTCTGATGACTCTATATCTGTAATAAGTGAATTAGTAGGTATAACAGAAGTACAAGTGAAATCAGTTTCGACGTTTTACTCAATGTACAAGCAAGAACCAACTGGAAAGTACTTATTAAGTGTTTGTAAATCAATATCTTGTGAGATCAATAATTCAAGCGAAGTAATTAATAAAGTTCAAGAATTTACGGGCTTAAATAATAATGAAACTGATGAAGAAGAATTATTCACCTTTGAGGCTGTGGAATGTATTGGTGCTTGCGGTGGAGCTCCAGCATTACAAGTCAACTATGAGACAGTTGAAGGTGTAACTCCTGAAAATGCAATAAATTTGTGCAAATGGTTAAAAGAAATAAAGCCAGATGTTGTTGTAGCTGATGAAATGCAAGAAAATTTCGGAGGTATAAAATCTTTTGATTGGGCTATTCAAGATAACTCTGGTGCTACCTCCACGGCTCCAGGCTTTCAAACTTTAAAGACAACTAAGGTAAAAAAATGAAAGAAACCATTCTTCTTACAAAACACATGCGAGATAATCCGGAAGACAGCCATCTAATTGATAGTTATGAAAAAAACAATGGGTACTCGACTGCAAAAAAAACAATCTTAGAAAGCTCTCCTGAAAAAATATTAGAAGAAATTAAGGCATCAAATATTAGAGGAAGAGGTGGTGCAGGATTCCCAACCGGAGTTAAGTGGGGATTTTTAGCTGAAGATGAAGATCGATATTTAGTAATAAATGCAGACGAGTCAGAACCAGGTACATTCAAGGATAGGATTTTATTGGAAAGAGATCCTCACCAACTCATTGAGGGCATTATCATTACTTGTTTTTCAGCAAACATAAAAGAAGCTTTTATATACATAAGAGGAGAGTACGCGAAGCCTGCTAGAAGAGTTCAGCAAGCAGTAGAACAAGCATATCAAAAAGGATATTTGGGTAAGAATATTTTCGGTTCCGAGATCAATCTTGACATAGTTGTCCATCTAGGAGCAGGGGCGTATATATGTGGTGAAGAAACCGCACTGCTTAATTCGCTCGAAGGCAGAAGAGGAGAACCAAGACTAAAACCTCCTTACTTCCCAGCAGTAAAAGGTTTATATATGAAACCAACTTTGGTAAATAACGTTGAAACAATTTCCTCTGTACCTTGGATAATTGAGAATGGTGGCGAAGAGTACAACAAGTTGGGGGTTGAAGGCTCTACAGGTACTAGGATTTTTAGTTTGTCTGGACATGTAAATAACCCAGGAAACTATGAAATTGAAATGGGCAGTTCTTTTGGTGAATTTGTAGAAACACTGGGTGGGGGTATAAGAAATAATAAAAAAGTTAAAGCTTATATTCCTGGAGGTGCTTCTGCACCATGGTTTAGAGGAGATCAGCTAGACATAAAAATGACAATTGATGATGTAGCTAACAACAATTCAATGCTTGGCTCAGGTGCTGTGGTAATGATGGATGAAGATACGAATCTTGTAAGTGCGGCAAAAAGCATAGTCAGTTTTTTTGCACATGAATCATGTGGCCAATGTACTCCATGTCGTGAAGGAACAACATGGCTTGAAATGATACTAGATAGGATAGCTAGTGGTAGAGGGAGAACTTCTGATATGAATTTACTACTTGATGTTTGCGATAACATCTCTCCAGGCTTATCATGGCCACCTAAAATGACCACAATTTGCCCCCTTGGTCCATCTGCAGTCTCTCCAATTACTTCACTAATGAATGATTTTAGAGATGAGGTAGAGAGTTTAATTCCTACGAAAGTTCTTTTATGAGTGAAAAAGTTAATTTAAATGTTAACGGTATAGAAATTGAGTCTGATCCTAATAAGCTATTAATTGAAGCATGTGAAGAATCTGGAATTCACATTCCAAGATTTTGTTGGCACAAACGCTTAGATCCCGTCGGCATGTGCAGAATGTGTCTAGTTGAAGTTGAAACACCAAGAGGCAAAATGTTGGTGCCATCTTGTACAACTGAAGTCAGTGATGAAATGGTTGTTGATACAGAATCTGATGTTGTTAAAAAAGCTCAAGAGGGAGTTCTTGAATTTTTGTTGATAAACCACCCTCTGGATTGTCCTATATGCGATAAAGCTGGAGAGTGTCCGCTTCAAGATCAAACAATGGCTTACGGCCCAGGAGAGAGTCGTTTTGTTGAGGAAAAAAGACATTTTGAAAAACCAATAAATATATCTGAAATAATATTGCTTGACCGAGAGAGATGTATTTTATGCGCAAGATGTACACGGTTCTCAGATGAAATTTCAGGTGATCCGTTAATTGAGTTTATCCAAAGAGGAAATAAAACAGAAGTTAATACTTTTCCAAATGAACCTTTTAAGTCATACTTTTCAGGTAATACTGTTCAGATTTGTCCAGTTGGCGCTTTAACTTCTACATCTTATAGATTTAAAGCAAGACCTTGGGACCTAAAATCTACTAGATCAACTTGCAACGGCTGTTCTATGGGTTGTTCAATAGAATTAAATTCTTCACAAAATAAGATGTTAAGAATTCTTGGTGTCGATAATGACGCTGTTAATCAAGGATGGTTATGTGATAAAGGTCGATACAATTTTGAGTATTTGAATTCTAATTCAAGATTAAAAACACCCCTTAAAAAGATTGATAATGAATCAGTAGAAATCGAGATTCAGGATGTATATTCTGAACTTGCAGAAGTTATAAAAGACAGACAAACAAAAGTTAACTTTTTACTTGGTTCAAATTTAACAAACGAAGACTATGTTGCATTTAGAGAATTTTCAGAGATTATTTCTCAATCTGAAAAAAGTTTTTATTTAAATGATGATAAGTTGCACCCAGGACTTTTTGGTGAAAATGTAGATCTAGCTAAAGTTGACGATTTAAACTCATCTGACGCAATAGTTGTGTGGGCTGAAGATTTAAAAGAAAAAATTCCTGTTCTTTATTTAAGAATTCGCCAGGCAGTAAAAAATGGAGTTAAGTTAGTTGTTTTTGGCCACACGAATGAGACCTTAAGTGACATCGCAGATGTATTTTATGGTAAAGAAACAGTCTCAGAAAATTTTGAGATAGTAAAAGATATTTCAAAATTGAAAGAAATTAAAGATTTAGTAATAGGTAAAAACATTACAGCAATTTTGGGTAAATCCACGCCACATCAGTCTGATACAAGTGTCACAAAATTATTTGAATTCTTAAATTCAAATTCAAATTCAAAAGTATTAAATGCCTATTCAAAAGGCAATACTTATGGAGCCTTTCAAACTTTAGAAAATGTAAAAGGACTAAATGATTTTGTTAATGATATTTCAGAAGAAAACACAGACCTATTATTTATTGTTGGTGCAGACCCTGTTGGACGCTCTGTTTATTCAAATCAAATAAAATCAATTATTGAAGGCCTTGATACAGTTGTAGCATTAGACAATTTCAATCATGAAACTTCAGAACTGGCTAACTTTTTGATACCAATGAGTTCAACACTGGGTGAAAAAGAAGGTACTTTTACAAATATTGAATTTAGAACTTCTCGCATAGATAAACTTGTCCCATCTCCTGGGCAAACTGTTAGTGATTGGGAATTTATAACCAGTTTAATGAATTTTGCAGGATTAACAGTTGAGACAAATAGCTTAGAGAGCCTTAATAAAAAAGCTTATGAAAATCTTGACTCTTCTTTAAGTCCAGTGTTTGATAATTTAGATAAACCATCAAATTTAGATGGAATGGTAAATGTTTCTAAACCTAAAATTTCTTCTTCGGATAATAATTCAAATGAGGCCAAATTTTTTATTGGAGAAAAACTTTATGGGGATTCTACTACTGAAAGACATTCCGATAGCATTTCTCTATTAGGTTCAAAAAAATACATTGAAGTAAGTGAAGGTGTAGTTGAAAAATATAATTTAACTTCAGGTAAATGTACATTAATTCAAGATGAATTAGAAGTTACAGTTAGTTATGAAGTTAATAAAAGTTTTCCTAATGACTTAATTTATATCCCAACAAATAGAAGAGAGTTAAATAAGTTTGATTTCTCAAGGGAAATTATAATCACACCTAGTCAGGTGAAAGAAGCATTAAATGTCAACTGAGTTAATAATTGCATTAATTAAATCAAATATTGTTTTGGCTGTCTTGTTGACTAACACAATATTGTTGATATGGCTTGAAAGAAAGTTAGTTGCTGGAATGCAGTCTAGAGTGGGACCTGACAGAGCTGGTCCTTTTGGGATTTTACAAACTGTAGCAGATGCAATTAAATTATTATTAAAAGAACAAATTATGCCTCTCAAAGCTGACAGAGCAATGTATCTGTTGGCACCAATCATTGCATTGGTACCATCATTTTTGATTTTCATGATAATTCCATTAGGTCCAGACTTAAACATTGAAATTGGTGGTAAAAATTATATTGTTGATTTTGTTGGTGCAGACTTAAACGTAGGAGTTCTTTATTTCTTAGCTTTGTCATCTATTGCTGTATATAGTGTTGTTTTAGCTGGGTGGTCTTCTGGATCTAAATACCCACTTCTCGGCGGTGTTAGAGCATCCGCACAAATGATATCTTACGAGGCAGCTATGGGATTATCTTTAGTACCAGTAATCCTATATTCTGGTTCACTATCTCTTGTAGATATAGTTAGTAGTCAATCAGGAAACTTATCAACAACGATTCCGATTCTTAGCTCAATTGTTTCATTCATTCCTAAATGGAATATTTTTCCTCAATTTATTGCATTTGGAATATTTTTCATAGCTGCTGTAGCTGAAGTAAATAGAGCCCCTTTTGACTTAGTCGAAGCAGAGCAAGAATTGGTTGGAGGTTTTCATACAGAATACTCTGGATTTAGGTTTGCTATGTTTTTCTTGGCGGAATATATAAATATGTTCAACATGTGTGCAATTACTGCAACCTTTTTTCTAGGTGGTTGGCTTGGTCCTACTTTTGAGGGGTTTTTGCCTCCAATATTATCTGCAATTATGCCAATAATTTGGTTAGGAGTTAAAACGTTTGCACTTTTGTTTATATTTGTTTGGATTAGAGCCACATTACCAAGGCTCAGATACGATCAATTGATGGAGCTTGGATGGAAAAGGCTTATACCTGCATCTCTAGTTTGGCTTATATTATCCGCAATTGTTCTAGGATTAAGAGAGTTTGGTTTACCTTGGAGTTAAGTTATGAGTGACAGTTTTGGTTTAATAAAAGGATTAAAAGTAACTTTCAAAGAATTATTTAGAAAATCAGTTACCGATAAATATCCAAAAGAATTCAGAGAAAAGCCCCAAAGATTTCACGGTCGCCACGTTTTAAACAAATATGAAGACGGCATGGAAAAGTGTATAGGTTGTGAGCTGTGTGCGGGAGTTTGTCCAGCACAATGCATTTATGTTCGAGGAGAGGATAATCCAGAAGAGAACCCTGTAAGCCCAGGGGAGAGATATGGATTTATTTACGAAATCAATATGCTCAGGTGTATTTATTGTGCATTATGTGTGGAAGCCTGTCCAACTGAAGCTATCACTATGACTTCTCTTTTTGAGATGAGTGTTGCTAATAGATCTGAGGCAATATTTGATAAAGAGGTATTAGTTGTAAAAGATGATGGAACTCCTAACACTCATGAGGAACAAACTAAGCTCACTAATTTTGATGATTTAAATACATCTGATGGATGGATGAGAGCAACTTCTCCTAATGGAAATCCAAATTTTCAAAATGTTGTAAATTGGTCAGGCTCACTCGGAGTTGGAAAGAAACCTCCTGAAGAAGGACAAACATTGGAGGAGGAGTAAGTTGGTTGAAGCGCTTTTATTCTTTGCTCCAGCAAGTCTCATTATTATAGGCGCACTGATTGTTATATTTGCCAAAAACGCTGTTCACAATGCTATGGGTTTAGTTATGACACTGGTTTCCTTAGCAATAATCTACATAACTTTAAATGCAACTTTTGTTGCAATGGTTCAAATGTTAGTTTACGCAGGAGCAGTTATGACTCTATTTTTGTTTGTAATAATGATGATTGGGGTAGACAAAAAAGAACAAACTACTGAATCTATTAAAGGTCAAACATTTTTAGTGAGTGGAGTATTTTTAATTCTTATTTCCCTTTTAGCATATGTTGCCATAAGTTCAGACTTCAAGTGGGATCTCTGGTTCCCGCCTGTTGAGTTTGATACAGAAGGAACACCACAATTAATTGCAGGTGTACTTTTTACAGAATGGATATTTCCTTTTGAAATCATTTCTTTACTTCTCATTGTTGCCACTGCTGCAGCTATAGCTTTAGCTTATGATACAAAGAAGCGAAAAAGTAATGCTTGAAGTAACTACCGACTGGTATCTTACACTTGCAGCAATTCTCTTTTCAATAGGATTTCTAGGAATGATGATTAGAAAAAATGCTCTCATTATGTTTATGTGCATTGAATTAATGCTCAACGCAGTAAACCTAACTTTTATTTCAGCATCTAAACATTTTGGACAAGTTGATGGTCAAATCTTTGTATTTTTTATTCTTGTAGTAGCAGCAGCTGAAGTAGTAGTTGGCCTTGCGATTATTGTTTCTATATTTAGAAAGCAGTCATCTGCATCAGTAGATGTATTGAATGTATCAAGAGGTTAAATTGGAATTAATTTTTCTTCTACCAATCTTTCTACCTTTTTTAACTGCTATCTTCCTTTTTCTAAACAAAAAATTATTTAATGAATTAATTACTAACTTTTTTACTTTAAATAGTGCACTCTTGGCATTTGTTATTGCCGCTTATTCATTCATTGCTTTAGCGCTTGATAAATTTAAGCCTGTAAACGTTGAGTTGTTTCAATGGATTTCTAATCCTGACATAAGCATTGGTTTTACTCTTGATGGACTATCTGGAATTATGTTGATTTTGGTAACTGGACTATCTTTTGTAATTCAACTTTTTTCCACTTCTTATATGGAGAAAGATGAAAATCATTGTAATTATTTTGTGTATTTTAACTTTTTTGTTTTTTCAATGTTATTACTAGTCATGTCATCAAACTTCTTAGTTATGTTCTTTGGTTGGGAATTAGTTGGTTTAAGTTCATATCTCTTAATTTCATTTTGGTCTAAAAAACCAGCTGCTGCAAAAGCCGGTAATAAAGCATTTGTCATAAATAGAGTCGGGGACTTTGGATTTTTAATTGGATTAATGATTATTTTAGATACTTTTAATACGTTTGATTTTTATAAAATTTTACAAAATACTAGTGGAATAGCTGAGTCTACTATTACGGCTATATCCCTCTTTTTGATGTTAGGTGCTTTTGGTAAATCTGCTCAATTCCCTCTTTTTAGTTGGCTTCCAGATGCTATGGAAGGACCAACTCCTGCAAGCGCTCTTATTCACGCAGCCACAATGGTTACGGCGGGAGTGTTTATGCTTGTCAGGATATCTCCCTTATTACAACACTCAAAAATAGCTAGCTTATTGATTATAATTTTTGGACTTATAACAGCACTTCTTGCTGCATTTTCTGCCATAAATCAATTTGATATCAAAAAAGTATTGGCATATTCAACAATTTCTCAGCTCGGATTTATGTTTATTGCAATTGGAGCAGGTGCATATGTCGCTGCAATTTTTCATCTAGTCACTCATGCATTTTTTAAAGCACTTTTGTTTCTTGGTGCTGGTGCTGTAATTCACTCTATGCACCACGAACAGGATATTAGAAAAATGGGTGGACTTAGAAAAAAAATGCCAATTACTGCATCAATGATGGGAATAGGAACTCTTGCAATATCAGGCATTCCTCCTCTTGCAGGTTTTTGGTCAAAAGATGAAATACTTGCTTCCGTTTTTGTAAATGGAGGTATCTATTATGTTTTTTGGGCTTTAACATTAGGTGCGGCTTTTCTTACAGCATTCTATATGGGAAGACATTGGTTGCTAATTTTTGAAAAAGATAATGGCTTTGAACACCCAGATGTTGCTGAAGCACCAAAAGCAATGACGAGACCCCTACTACTTTTAGGTATATTTTCTATATTTATTGGTTTTATAAATACACCATTTTTTCATGGTCTAGAAAAAGTTTTACACGTAACTTTAGAGAATGTTGAAGTAACGCATTTACCAAAGGGCATTACATTAGTTGTGTTAGCAGTACTCTCCATTGGTGCTGGTTTCACAGGACTAATTATTGCTTTTCTTTTATTTGGAATGGAGCTTCATAAAAGAATTGACTTGAAAAAATTTAAACTTGAAAGTCCTATCAACCTAGTTAAAGATCTTTCCTCAAACGTTTTGTATTTAAATAAATTCGGTAATCTTTTCTTTGTCTCCGGCATGAAGAACCTTAGTCGTAAAGTAGCAGTTGTTGTTGATGGAATGTTGATTGATGGATCTGTTAACTTCGTATCAACTGCATTTAATAAAAGTTCAAAAATTACATCTACAACTCAAACTGGTTTAGTGAGAAATTATGTCGTTTATTTTGGTTTATTTTTACTACTTCTAATTGCATTGTTTATTGCTACACCATTGGTGCCAAGATGATTACTATTATGTACTCTTTATTGTTAGTTCCACTTTTTAGTGCAATACTTATCTTTTTGATTCCAAATTCAAGAAAAGAGACATTTAGACCAATTGGAATTGCCTTTTCTTTAATAACGTTAACTCAATGTGTTTATTTGCTATTTGGAGAATATGCAAAAACAGAATTTACAATATTATCAACTTTTAAATGGATACAGTCTTACGGAATTAATCTACATTTCGGTCTCTCTGGAATGTCAACACTTTTGTTGTTACTTAGCTCATTATTAGTATTTGTTTCATTACTTTCAATAGGCAATGATCACTCTGAAAGCAAAGGATTTGTTGGATCATTGTTAATGTTACATTTTGCAATCAATGGTGTATTTATTAGTGGTGATTTAATTTCATTATTTATATTTTTCGAGGCTTTACTTATCCCTATGTATTTCCTAATGGGAATATGGGGAGGAGAGAATAGAAGATACGCAACTATAAAGTTCATTCTTTACACTGTTTTTGGTTCGGTATTTATTTTTATTGGAACAGTTTATACAGCAGTTTTAAGCTTTGGAGTTAACGGTAGGCTTGCTGTAGATTTTGATACATTGTCTTCATTAAGTTTGCTTGAGTCACAGTCAAAAACTTTATTTTTATTATTTACATTTGGCTTTTTAATTAAAGTACCGATATTTCCATTGCATACATGGTTGCCGGATGCACACGTAGAAGCCCCAACTGCTGGAAGTATAATGTTGGCAGGAGTTCTTCTAAAAGTTGGTGCCTATGGAATACTTAGAGTTTCCATACCATTTTTTACAGAGGGTTTTTTAGCTTACAAAAATCTGATAGCAATACTATCTGTAATTGGAATTATCTATGGTGCTATTGTTGCCATTGCTCAGATCGATATCAAAAAACTGATTGCTTATTCTTCAGTTAGTCATATGGGATTTGTTATGCTTGGAATTTCAGCTGGTGGATTTTTAAGTATTGAGGGAGCAATCATACAAATGATAAATCATGGTATCACTGCAGGTGCTTTGTTTATGCTCGTTGGATTTATATACGAAAGAAGACATACTCGAAAAATTAGTGACTTTGGCGGAGTCAAGATAACTATGCCAAGGTATGCAGCAATATTTCTATTTACATCATTCGCCTCAATAGGCCTTCCTGGTTTAAATGGTTTTGTCGGAGAGTTCATGATTCTAATGGGAAGCTTTAACAGCTACAAAATTCTGACATCCTTTGCAGCATTTGGTGTCGTTTTGGCTGCAATATATATGTTATGGGCATATCAAAGAATGTTTACAGGGCCTATTAAATATGAAGAAAATGAAAACTTAAGTGATCTCAATTCCCGTGAAACAGCATCAATAGCTCCATTAGTTTTATTAATGTTATTTATTGGAATTTATCCAAACTATATTGAGAGTTTCGTAATTCAAGAGGCAAGTTTTTTGAGTGATACAATAGCATTGTTTAAGGACCTAAAATGACAACAGTTTCTGAAATATTAGGAATAAATTACATAGTAATTGCACCTACATTGGCACTATTACTGACAGTTATTGTTTTATTATTTTGCACAATTACCATTTCAACTCCAATGTACGTAAAAAAATATGTATCGTTTGTTGGAATCTTGGTAACTTTATTTACAATATTTTTAAAGTTCGGTTTATTTCTTACCGATGGTGTCTCTTCTTATTTTACAGAAAAAATTCTTCTTGATGAGTTTGCCCTTGTTGGAAACGTACTTGTTGGAATGGTTTTGCTTTTTACTTTTAATTCTTTCTGGAAAACTTCAGAATTAATAGAAGACAAAACTACTGAAGCTTTAATACTAATTTTAATGTCTGCATCTGGATTTTTATTAATGATTGATGCTGAGAACTTCATAATGTTATTCATAGGTTTAGAAATTGGTTCAATTAGTTTATATGCTTTAGCTGGGCTAAACAGAGGAGATCAATTAAGTAATGAAGCTGCTTTGAAATATTTCTTACTTGGTTCACTTGCTTCGTGTATATTTGTATACGGTATTGCGCTAATTTATGTCTCACTATCAATAATTGGTGTATATGAAACTAGTATTGCAATTAGTTTCATAGGTCCAGATAATGTTCCGCTAACAACTTTTGTAGGACTTATATTAATAATCGTTGGATTATTATTTAAAGTTGCGGCTGCACCTTTTCAAGCATGGGCACCAGACGTATACCAGGGTTCTCCAACTGGATATGTAGGATATATGGCAACGGTTGCAAAAGTTTCATCATTCATAGTCCTTGCAAGACTTGTTGCAGTCTCTTTAACATTCATTATTGATCAATTTGATTTGTTTTTTGGTGCGGTTGTAATCTTGTCAGTACTCGCTGGCGCTTTATTTGCTGCAAATCAAAGTGATTTGAAAAGACTAATTGCTTATAGTGGAGTTATTCAATCAGGCTTTATACTTTCTGGCATATCTTCAGGAGTTTATGGAATAAGTGCATCAACGTTTTATTTAATAACTTACATTATCCAATTAATTGGAATCTTTACAGTTTTTTCAATAATAAGCGGTCAATTGAGTTCGGACTTTCAAATCTCAAATATCTCAGGGTTATTTAAGGAAAATAAATTTATAACAATTACATTTTCAATATTCATGCTTGGCCTTGCAGGATTACCATTAACAAGTGGATTCGTCTCAAAGTTCATCCTTATTACCAATCTTTGGTCATATGAGAGATATATATTAGTTACTGTCTTAATGCTGACTACAGTTGCGGGATTTTATTTTTACTTACGTCCAATTTGGGTAGCAGCAGTTGAGAAAACAGAAAATGTAGTTGAAAAAATACAGGTTAAAAACTCAGACAAACTTCTACTAGGTGTATTGGCTGCTTTAACAATATATTTTGGATTACTTCCAGATACGCTTGTTAACATAACTCGCTGGATGGTCGAAGGTTACCTCTAATGTACACCAGAATAATTCCACCACCTGCACTTAATCATCAGGGTGGTTGGGATGAAATGTTGATGTTTCTAGTACCTGCTTTACTATTAACTTGGTTAAGAAATAAGCAAAAAAATGAAAATTTAGATGAATAGCTTAATAATTAGTAATTATCCAGATATAAAATCAAGTCATTAATTTTTGAATTTATATTGTTTTTATTTTCGTTTTCCAAATCTATTATCAGCTCGTCAATGCTGAAATAAAATTTTCCAATAAACTCTTCTCTTTCTTTATTGCTACATCCTAACTTTTCTAACTCCATATCTAAATCTTTATAAACACCACCCATCAGCTGAAAATTATATTTGCCAGCAAGAAGTATATAAGCTGCATATATGTTTCTTCCAAGGGTAAAGTTTTCGTAAGTAAATTCAGTCCAAACTTTAAAAATGGTTTTTATATTTTCTTTTGGTTTATCTTGTAATTTTTCAAGATAGCTTTGTCTCCTTTTTTTATAAACATGCTTGATTACATCAGATAAAAATTCTTCAAACGAATGAAAATGTTCATAGATAGTTGTTTTAGAAATATCTGTGTATTCTTTTATAGAATTTAGGGATATTTGGGTAAGTCTTTTGGTGTTTAATAGCTTTTCACCAACTTCAAGGAGTTCATAATGAATTTCTTCATATCGATTTCTAGCTATTACTTTTCTTTTATCCATGATTAAATATTTACTATAAGCATAAAAATAAGTTTCTTATAATTAAACTTATCGAAATTAATCGGAAAATAGTAAAGTCAATTTATAAGTTTTATTGTATACAATAAGAATAATGATAGAAATTAAAAATCTCACTATGAGATACAAAAATGGAAAAGGTGTTGGAGGTATCAATATCTCTGTTGATAATGGCGAGGTTAAAGGGCTTCTTGGTCCTAATGGGGCTGGAAAATCTACAACAATGAGAAGTCTTATGGGATTTTTAATTCCTTCTGAAGGCACACTCTCAGTCGAGGGAATTAATACAATTGAAAACCCTGTTGAGGCAAAAAAAATAATAGGATATCTACCTGGAGATCCTCAACTTCCACAAAATCTAAATTCTAAGTCACTATTTAAACTTGGTGCAGACATGAGAGGTCAATCAACTAACTATGCAATGGAATTAGCAGAAAAGTTTGAATTGGAAGTTGATCAATCTCTGAAAGAATTATCTAAAGGTAATAGGCAAAAAGTCGCCTTAATACTTGCAGTACTGCATAAGCCAAAGGCATTAATTTTAGATGAACCAACTTCAGGCCTAGACCCCTTTCATCAAAGAACTTTTTTTGAAATTGTAAAAGAATTTGCTAATGATGGTGCAGCAATACTTTTATCATCACATATTATTTCTGAGGTTGAAAAAGTTGCCGACTCGATGGCTGTTTTAAGAGAAGGTGCAAAAGTATATGATGAAACATATGAGACATTTTTAAATAAAGCAAAAGAAGAAGGTCAAGATTTAGAAGATGCTTTTTTCACATTCTATGACAGAAAAGAGGAATAATGTTTAACTATTTCAAATATATGATTACAGTCCCAAGAAAGTTTATCTTAAATTGGGCAATTTCTGGCGGGGTTTACTTATTAATACTTCCACTAGCTTTTGCAAACTCAAGTGTAGAAAGTTTGCTTATTGACACACAAAGAGAAGCTTTTAGAGGAATGTCAGAAAATGAAACAATGATGAATTTATTGGGAATTTCGGATTGGGACAATGTTTTTACATTAGAAGGAATGGTAACAACTTATATCTTAGTACCATTTGTTCCACTTTTAATTGGCACTGCCACAATAATTCTTTTAAATAAATTAGGTTCAAAAGCAGAAGAAGATGGGACTTTTGAATTTGTTGCAGCTTTACCAATGACAAGAACTTCTGTGTATTTAACACAATCAATTGTTGCTGTTCTATTCGGTTTATTTGTCACTTTTGCATGGACAAATATTATGTTTATTCCAATTGCAACTATGGAACTTAGTCAAACACTTGATTATGTTCCACTTATGAAAGCAACACTTCAAGCCGCTTTGGCTGGAGTTACTTTTGGTGCTCTTGGATTTGCACTCGGAGCATTTACTGGAAAATCTTCAATGGCTTGGGCTTTTGGTGGAGGTTTAATGGCATTTGAATATTTAACTAACTCACTAGCTGGAACAAATGATTTCTTTCAGTGGTTTGATGATAATCTTTCATCTTTTGGAGCATATGGTAACCCTTATCAAGATGGATTATTTGCAGAAGACTTGTTACTAGTCATTGGTAAAATAATGATATTTTTGGCAATAGGATTTATAGGATTTAGAAATAGATCTTTAAATCTTAGATAAACAATTTCCTACAAAAATTTAATCTACTTAATATAAACTTATGCCAAATTTTTCAAGAACAGTAACAGTTAATACAGATATAGATTCTGCTTTTGGTTTTTTATCAGATTTTAGAAATTTAGAAAAATGGGCTGAAGGTGATGAAGGCGAGCTTATTACAAAAGAACCTTTAAGACAAGGTTCAGTTTTCAAAGTAAAAACACATTTCAACAATAAGCCAAGGGAATACAATTATGAAATTATTGAATGGGGCCCTCCTTTAAGAGT
>JADHQS010000012.1 GCA_016777845.1 Candidatus Actinomarina sp.
GCTATTGAGAGAACCTCATCTTGATTTAAATAAGTTCCGCTCTCTTTGGGAGATTTTACAAATGTACAATATCCACAATTATCTCTACACATTGTTGTTAGTGGAATAAAAACTTTAGGACTATATGTTATATTGTTTCCAAAGTAATCTTTTTTCCTTTCAAAAGCATTTGCTACCAGTTCTTCAGTTGAAACTGATCCAAAGATGGAATCATTTATTTTTCTTGTTAATTCAGTCATAAATAATGCTTTTAAGGTATATTATTATTTGATTGTAACAACAATTAATCAATAATCTTGTGAGGGTTGATGACAAATGTATCTTTAGTTGGATTTGGAAGAATAGGTAGAGATCTATTTAGGCAAACATTGGGTGATGCTGATATAGATATTGTGTCTATCTCTGACACTGCTGATAAAGCTAACTTAATTTACTTATTAAAGTACGACACAATTTATGGAAAACTAGATGCAGAAATTGAAGAATCCGAAACTGGTATTGTTGTAAATGGTAAAGAAATCTTATTTAATTCTTGGAAAAATGGTGACGAAGCAAATTGGGATGAACTTAACACTGACGTCGTAGTTCTTGCAACAGGTAAGCCAAAGACTAAAGAAGAGGTTGATAAACATTTATCAAAAGGTTGTAAAAAAGTTATTGTTGCCTCAACTCCCGAAAATTTTGACGATATACAAATATATGTGCCTGGTGCAAACGATGAAAATATAGATTTAAATTCTAGTGCATTTTCTTTAGGTTCTAATACAGCAAATGCAGTTGCACCTATTCTTAAGGCTTTGGATGGTAAAGTTGGGGTTGAAAGAGCATTTCTCACGACTGTTCATGGATATTCAAATTCAAACCGTTTAGCAGATGTAGCAGGTGAAGGATTTAGACTTAACAGAGCAGCTGGTGAAAATATTATTCCAAGTATTACTAAGTCTTCTGAGGTTATATCAAATGTTCTTCCATTCATTGAAGGAAAGATCGCTTCATCTTCTATGACAGTACCAATTCCTGACGGAAGTACAGTTGATTTGACAATTGATATCAAAAACGAAACAAGTATTGAAGATATAAATAAAATAATTGAGGATGCTTCCAGTTCTGATTTAAAAGACATTATTGGATTAACATATGATCCAATTGTTTCTTCTGATGTTGTAAGAAGCACACTCTCTGGTTTAGTAGATGGATTATCAACAATGGGTATCAATAATAAAAAAATTAAGCTCATTATTTGGTTTGATAATGGTTGGGGTTATGCAGCTAGAATTATTGATACATTGAAAAAGCTTGGTCAGGTGTTATAAATGGGTAATGTAGCCATAAATGGTTTTGGAAGAATTGGACGATCTATATTAAGAATAATTATTGAAAATAATTCTGACTTAAACGTTGTTGCAATTAATGACCTCGGTAATTATGAAAATCTTGCATATCTATTAAAACATGATTCTGTAATGGGCATTTTAGATAGTGATGTACAAGTAAATGGAGAAAATCTTTTAGTTGGAGATAGAGTTATTAAGCTCACCTCAATTAAAGATCCTGCTGAGCTTCCTTGGAGCGAATTAAATGTCGATGTTGTAATTGAATCAACTGGAATTTTTAGAGATAATGAATCCCTTAATAAACACATATCAGCTGGTGCTAAAAAAGTATTGCTCACTGTACCACCCAAAGATGAAATTGACGCAACGATTGTTTTAGGTGTAAATGACAATGACTTAAAACCAGATGACAAAATAGTCTCTAATGCTTCATGTACTACAAACTGTTTGGCACCGATAGCTAAAGTACTGAATGATAATTTTGGAATTAAATCTGGTCTTATGACCACAGTACATGCATATACTAATGATCAAGCACTAGCCGAAACAACACATAGTGACTTTAGAAGAGGCAGAAGTGCAACCCAAAATATAATTCCAACTTCAACAGGCGCAGCAAAAGCAGTTGGCATGGTTCTACCCGAATTAAATGGTAAATTAGATGGCATGGCAATGAGAGTTCCTGTGCCAGATGGAAGTGTAGTTGATTTAGTAGTGGAATTGGAAAAATCTGTTTCTATAGATGATATAAATAAAGCTGTTAAAGAAGCTGCTGATAATGAACTTAAAGGTATTTTAGAGTACTCTGAAGTTCCTCTTGTATCTACCGATATATTAAATAATCCACATTCAAGTATTTATGATGCATCTTCTACACAATTAATAGATAAAAATCATGTCAAAGTTGTATGTTGGTATGACAACGAATGGGGTTACTCCAATAGAGTTGTAGATCTTATTGGAAATCTATTAGATAATGAATAATAATCTTCCAATCGCACCTGAAGCAATTGGAAATTATGTAACATATAAAAAAATTGGAAACTATATCTACACATCTGGACATGTACCTATTACAGAACAAAAAAAATACATAGGTAAAGTACCAACTGAAATTTCAATAGATGAAGCTTATAAAGCCGCAGAGTTATGTGCTGAACTTACTATTGCAACAATTAAAAAACATGGAACTATTGAAAACGTGCAGCCTGTAAATGTAATCGGTTTTGTAAATGCTAATGAAGGTTTTGGGGAACACGCAAAAGTTCTCAATGGATTTACAGATAAACTTTCAGAATACTTTAGTGAAAAGTCGACACGATCAGCTGTAGGTGTTGCTAGCTTACCATTAAATGTATGTGTAGAAGTACAGTGTGTGTTTATCTATGAGTAAATTAATTGGAATATCCACAGGTCTTAAAAATGTAGACATGGCACCTGGTAATATACCATGCGTTGTTATTAATAGTGATTTTGTTAAAGCATGTAACAACTATGGAAATACTGCTGTTATATTTGGGCCACATGATAATTCAGAATCAATAGATGTATCAAAATTTGATGCAATAATAATTTCTGGTGGTGGTGATATTAACCCAAATATCTATGGAGAAGAAAAACTCGAGAAAACAATAAGAATTTCAGACATTAGAGATAGCTCAGAATTGGCAATGCTTAAATCTGCAGAAGAAAATAATGTAAAAACTCTTGCAATATGTAGAGGACATCAATTACTAAATGTATATAAGGGTGGAACACTTTATCAAGACCTCAAAGAAAGTGGATTTGATCAAATTGAACACGATAAACCATTTGATGATGCACGTTCACATGTTCATGATTTAAAAATAGAAAGTAATTCAAATTTGTATAAAATAATTCAAGAAAATGAAATACAAGTCAATTCAATACACCATCAAGCAATAAACAAAATTGGTCAAGACTTACAAATAACTGCTAAATCACCTGATGGTGTTATTGAGGGTATAGAAATCACAAATGGTTGGAATGCATTAGGAGTCCAATGGCATCCTGAAAACATGCTAGAGGATAATGTAAGCAGAAAATTGTTTGAATGGCTAAATAGTTAAGCTACTGTCCAATAAAGCTAAACTATCATTTTCAAATCTAAAAAAATTACTGTTGTATGGGACACTCATTTCTATGCCGCTAATTTTGCAAAAATAAATATTATTTAATACCTCATAACTTAACAACTTATTATTGTTACTTTTTAAATCATGTCCTACGAAAAAACCGGGCCAAGGTAATTTATCTTCATTAATAAATGTGTCAATTAAATTTATATCCATTTTTACATCCATATCTCTTAATTTAATAATTGATTCAATTGTGTCATAAGATTTAAATTTAATTAAATTTCTATTTTTTAAATGTTTTTTAAATTCCTCAACTACAAAATTTATACCATCAATTTGCAATATAGTTTCTTTTAGCTCAAAATTGCGAAAAAAATATTCAATATTAATATATTGAAACCCTTTTAGTGAATGTGGTTTACCTAATTTGCCTACAAGAAAATAGTTTTGATTAGTCAATAAATTCTACAGAAGATTGTAAGCCTTCTTCATCAGCTGCAGCTTGTGCAACAGTTCTGATTGCTCTTGCGACTCTTCCTCTTTTGCCAATTACTCTTCCCATATCATCAGGTGAAGTTCGAACCTCTATAGTTACATTTTCATCATCAGAGTCTGCAACATCAACTTTTACAGATTTAGTATCTTCTACAATCTGCTTAACGATGTACTCGACAACATTTTTAACAATTGTGCCTGAAGCCATTATTCTTCTTCCTTATTAGTAGATTCTTCAGAAGATTCCTTATTACTCTCTTCATCTAAGTTTTCATCTTGTTGTTTATTATTAGCTTTTGAACTACTTTTAATTTTTTCTTTAGGAGCTTGTGGTATGGATACAACCTCTCCCTTAGTAGAACGCCATTGTGCCCATGCACCCGAAATTTCTAATATTTTTTGCGCCCTTTCTGAAGGCTGTGCTCCTTTATCTAACCAATCAACAGCTTTGTCTACATCAATTTCAACCATGGATGGATTGTGATGTGGATCGTAATAACCTAAATCTTCAATAAATTTACCATCCCTAGGTGAACGAGAGTCAGCAACAATCACACGGAATGTTCTATTTTTTTTCTTACCTCTTTGAGCAAGTCTTATTCTTACAGGCATTAAATTCCCTTATTTAAATTGCAATACATTATCTTACATGAAGTGAGACATAAAATGTATAATATTTAGATTAACTTCTTCATAAAAATAACTAGAAAAGATTTAATCTTTTGCTAACCTAATTTTGATGCAAGTAATTGAAATATCACATCCTTTAAAAGATCACTATCTAACAATAATTCGTGACAAGGAAACAGATTTCGAAAATTTTAGAGAATACTCCTCTAAATTATCATATTTGCTTTTTATTGAAGGTACTAAAAACATTTCAACAAAAATAAAACCTATAGAAACCCCTTTAACCAGTATTGATGGTTTGGAGATTGAAAATGAGAATGTTGCTATAGCGGTGTTAAGAGCAGGTTTAGGTCTCGTTGATGGTGTAAAAAACCTACTACCTAGTACATCATTTGGATACATCGGAGTTCAAAGGAATGAAGAGACGGCTACGCCTGAATATTATTATGAAAATTTACCAAACTTAGAAAATAAAAATGTTTTTATTCTAGAACCTATGCTTGCTACAGGTGGTTCTCTATCATTTGCAATAGACAAGGTCAAAGAACACAATCCAAAAAGCATAATTGCTTTAACAGTTATTTCTGCTCCAGAAGGTATTGAAAGATTAAAAAAAGAACACAATGATATTACCTTGGTGACTGCAAAGATAGATGAAAAACTTAATGAGAATTGGTACATAGTTCCTGGACTAGGTGACATGGGAGACAGGCTTTTCGGAACAACCTAATGAAAAGATGTTTTCTTGTTGTAATAGATTCTTTAGGTGTTGGTGAAGCACCAGATGCAAAACAATATGGAGACGAAGGCGTAAATACTCTTGGTAATGTTGCAAAATATGTTCAAGGTGTTGATTTACCTACTTTTAATAAGTTAGGATTTGGAAAAATTACTAATGTTTTAGGATTAGGTACTGATCACAAAGCTACTGTTGGTAGGCTTTCGGAAGTATCTATAGGAAACGACTCAACCACAGGGCATTGGGAAATTGCAGGTCTAATTACAACACAGGAATTTAAAACATTTCCGGATGGATTTCCTCTTGAACTTATCAGCAAGATAGAAGATGAAATTGATTTTAAATTTATTGGTAACATTCACGCTTCAGGCACTGAAATTATTAAAGATCTTGGTGAACAACACATGCAAACCAAAGAACTTATTTTATACACATCTGGTGACTCCGTTTTTCAAATAGCTGCGCATGAAGATGTATGCAGTCTTGAAGAGCTTTATAGAATTTGTGAAATTTCTAGAAAACACTGTAATCAGTACAACATAGGTAGAGTAATTGCTCGACCATTTAGAGGTCCAAATAACGCTTTTGAACGAACTTATGATAGGAAAGATTATGGAATGAATCCACCTGGAGAAACACTTCTAAGTTATGCATCAAAAAATAATTTAAAAACTTATGGAATAGGAAAGATTTCTGATTTGTTTGGTATTGAATTTCTTAGTAGTTATGTACATACTGAAGGCGATCAAAATGGTATTGACTGTTTGTTAAAAGAGGTTGAGTCCGGAGATAATGATTTTACTTTTGTTAATTTAGTAGATTTAGATATGTTGTATGGTCACAGAGAAGACCCTTATGGTTACTACAAAGGTTTACAAATAATTGATAAGGGTATAGGAAAAGTTATTGAATTATTAAACGAAAATGACTTGCTTATTTTAACTGCAGATCACGGTACAGACCCAACAGATGGAAAAACTGACCACTCAAGGGAATATGTTCCGTTTGTTGCATATAAAAATAACGGTAAAGCGAATTATATTGGCGATGTTGAAAGCTTTACAAATATAGCCTCTACTGTTTCAGAATTTTTTAATTTAGAAAATATTTTCCCTGGTAAAAGCTTTTTAAATCAAATATAGATTATTAATCTGTAAACATATGATTGAAAAAATAAACGAAGCTAAAGACTTTATAAGTACTTTTACCAATAATAAAAACATAGATACGATGATTGTTTTAGGTTCAGGGATGGGGGGCTTTGAGGATAACTATGAACCTTTAAGCCAAGTAGATTACTCAGATATTCCTAATTTTTTAACTCCATCAATTGAAGGGCATGCCGGTAAGTTATCTTTAGTGTCCATAAATAATAAATTTACTGCAATTTTGTCAGGAAGAGCACATTATTATGAAGGATACCCTATCCAAGACCTCGTAATTCCTATTAGAGCTTTTTCATTGCTTGGTGTAAAAAAACTTGTACTAACAAATGCAGCTGGTGGTATATCAGATAATTATGTTCCTGGAGATATAATTTCAATCACGGACCATATAAATTTAACCGGAAATAATCCATTAATTGGCAAGAACCTTGATACATTTGGTCCAAGATTTCCAGATATGTCTGAAGTTTATAGTAAAAATTTCTTAAAACTTGCAGAAAAGGTATCAAAAAATCATTTTGAATTTAAGACAGGAATTTATGCATGGTTCACGGGACCATCGTACGAAACGCCAGCAGAAGTTCAATATGCAAAAAATATTGGAGCTGACTTAGTTGGCATGTCAACTGTTCCAGAAGCAATAGTTGCCAAACATGCTGGTATGGAAATCAGTGCTTTTTCTCTCGTTACAAATCTTGCAGCAGGAATAAGCAAGGATCCATTAAACCATGAAGAAGTTGTTGAAATTGCTGATAAGTCAAAACAAAAACTGCAAGGGTTTATGAAGGAATTTTTATCTGAATTAAATTCAGATAATTAAAAACATAAATTAATATATAGATATGAAAATTGCAGTTTGTGCCAAACAAATTCCTGATCCAGCAATTCAAGTTACCTATAGTAATGGAACAATTGAAAGACCTGAAGAACAAGTTTTAGACGATACTGATAGATATGGGATTGAAGTTGCTCTCCAGTTAAAAGAAAGATTTGATGCAGAAGTCACAATAATCTCAATGGGACCATCTGGAACACAGAAGGGTCTTCAACAAGCACTTCAAATGGGCGCAGACAAGGCTGTATTTGTTGATGACGAATCCTTAAAGGGTGCGAACTCATTAATGACTGCAAATGTTCTAAGTGAATTAGCTAAATTCCTTTTGGCAGATATCGTAATATTTGGCACTGAGTCTACAGATGGTTATTCTGGCACGGTTCCACAGCAAGTTTCAAGATATCTTGACATAGAATGTATTTCATATGTAAAAGCAATTGAAGTTAATGAAAACGTTACATTGACTAGACAAACTGTGGAAGGCTCTGAAAAAGTAAATATGCCAGATAAATGTGTTATATCAGTAACTGCAGGCGGGGTTGAACCAAGATACCCAAACTTTAAAGATATTATGGCAGCTAAGTCCAAACCAATAGAGCAGGTTTCAATAAGTGACTTAAACATTAACTCAACTCAGAATCTTGAATTCATAGATATTGAAACAGTCGAAAATTCTAAAACTGGTGAGAAAATAATTGATGAAGGTGAAGCCTATCAAGTAATTGTAAATAAATTGAAAGAGCTAAAAGTAATATGAAAACTTTAATAATTGGTGAAATTATAAACAACAACCTAAGTTCTGGAACTTTAGAAATATTAAGTAAAGCAAAGTCCTTAGAATTAGACGTTCAGGTTATAACTGTCGGCAGTGATGAAAATCCATCAATCGGTCTTGATCTTTGTAAACAAACATATTTAAAAAGGCAAAGCAATTCATTAAATATATCAAAAGCTGCAACAAAAATATCTGAAATAATTAAAAATGAGGAAATAAATTTGATTCTTGGGTCTTCAACATACATGTGTAGGGATTTGATATCATTTTTATCTGTAGATTTAAACAGTAGTCCAGTCTCAAATGTTATAGATTTTGATGTCACATCAGAAAATGTATCTACTGTGAACTCTATAAATGGTGGAGAAAGTCTTTATAAAACAAAAATTAATTCAGATAAAACTTTACTTCTTATTAGACCAAAAGCATTTGATCCTGCTGAGGTAAATTTTAATGATGATTTTGAAACTATTGATTTAGACGGTAGTGATATAGAAGTTTTTGATATATTTATTGAAGAAAAATCTGGTCCTCAGCTTGAAGATTCTAAAGTTGTTATATCTGCTGGTAGAGGCATGGTTGATAAAGACAATTTAGAATTAATTGAAACTCTAGCTTCAAAATTAAATGCAGCTATAGGTGGTACTAGAGCAATCGTTGATGCTGGTTGGATGCCTTATTCACAACAAGTAGGGCAAACAGGAAAAACTGTAAAACCAGATGTATATATTGCGTGTGGAATATCTGGAGCAACTCAGCATCAAGTTGGTATGAAAGATTCAAAATTTGTTATAGCTATTAATAAGGATGAGGAAGCTCCTATTTTTCAATTAGCAGATTTAGGCATAGTCGGTGACACGCTAAGTGTTATACCTAAATTGAATGACAATATTTAATCTTTAAACTTAATTTTATTATTGTACGGAAGCACATCGTCAAATTTATATTTTTCAAAACTGTCCTTGTGAACAACAATTACATCCTCAACACCAAACTCTGACATTCGCTGCCTAGAAACACCACAAGGAAAAATTGCTTCTTCATCTGCATCAATACATGCAACAGCTAATATATCAATTTTTGTTTCACCTTCTGAAATGGCTTTGAGTACAGCTACATCCTCTCCACAAACTGTTGCTGGATAAGATACATTTTCTATATTGCAACCCGTATATACATTTCCTGACTCTGTAATAAGTGCTGCTCCAACTCTAAAATTTGAATATGGTGCATAAGCTTTTTTTGCAGCATCCCTAGCTAATTGTGCTAATTCTTGATCATTCATGATTTATTTATCAATTCTTCAAAATCTGCTTTAGTTTTTGTAAATACTCTAGATCCAGAACCTGGCTCCATAGTAACCCCATATAAAACATCTCCAGCATGCATAGTCTGCTGTTGGTGTGTAACAATAATATATTGAGCATCTCCCTTTACATGTTTTAATAAGTTAATCATTCTATGTAAATTAGCATCATCGAGTGCAGCTTCAACTTCATCAAGTATATAAAAAGGGCTTGGAAATGACTTAAATATAGAGAATAAGAATGCTATTGCAGCTAAAGATCTTTCTCCACCAGATAATAAACTTAATTTCTTAACCTTTTTACCTTTAGGTTGTACCGAAATATCTATTCCAGTTTCTAAAATATTTTCTTTATCTGTGAAAGACAGAGATCCTTTTCCTCCAGGGAACAAAGTTTCAAATATTTCAGAAAAATGGACTGAAATGGAATTAAATGAAGACTCAATTCTAAATGATATTTCATTTTCAATTTCTTTAATGTGTGAATTCAATTCCTTTTTAGCTAAATTTAAGTCTTCAATGTTTCCTGTTATATCTTCATGTCTTGAATTTAAGGTTTCAAAATCTTCTTTAGCTAAATAATTTACTGTTCCTATATTTTCTAATTGTATCTCATAATTTTTTATTTCATTTTCTAAAGTATGTTGAATCAATCCATCAGTTTGAACATCAAGAAGACTTTCATCATTCAATCCATAAATATTTTTTAATGTAGAAAAATGAGATGAAGTAGAAACTTGATTTTCTGATAATTTAATTACTACTGCTGTTTTTTCCTCTTTTGTGTCAAAATAACTTTTATTTAACTGTTCAATTTCTAAATCAATTTTCTGAATTTTTTTATTAGTATTTCCATACTTATCATCAAACTCTTCAGATTTTTGAGCGAATAAATTACTAGTTTTATTTGTAAATGCAATAAAGTCTTTAATTTCTAAAACAAGCTTTTCTAAATCTGATTTTGAAGTGACATTTTTAATAGATGAAATTTTTTCTTTTTCATTAAGAAATTCATTATTTTGTTCTGTAAGATTTTTAATTCTTTCCTGAGAAGTAACTAATTGGTTAGAAATTGAAGTTATTTGACTTTCTAAATTTTCAATCTGTTTTTCTAAATCAATCTTCTGATTATTTATATCAATTTTGAACTCTTCATTTTGATTAATTCCTGAAAGCAATACTTCTTTTTGATTTAATTCCCATTCCATGGATTCATTCTTAGATGTTATTTGGTATATTTTTTCTTTTGATGAGTTAAATTCTCTATTCAAGATATTTTGATGAAAAGTAACATATTCATCTTTTGAAGAAGAAATAAATTTTGTGATTTCTATATCATTATTAAATTTCTTTAAAAGGTCTTCTGAATTTTTAACATCGCTTTCCCACTTACTAAGTTCAAGATTTAGCACTCCTATATCCTGTGATGTTTCAGATATGCTCTTTTGTAATGATTTTATTTCATTTTCTAATAAAGCTTCATTTACTTCTTTTGATGCAGAAGATTTCTTGATAACAGACTCGAGTTGAGTTTTTAAATCATCATAAGTTGATTGAAGGTTCTTTAAAGAAAATTGTTTAGACACCAACTGATTAGAAAGCATACTTATCTGATCTGAATTTTGATCTATTTTTTTTGAAATTTTATTAATTTGCTCTATATTCCTAAAATCTTCACGTTCTAAATTATCTTTTCTTTCATTTGCCACCTGAGCAATTGATCTTAATTGTTCAGTAATATTGTTTATTTTTGAAGAATATTCTTTGAATGTAGAGCCAATGGAAACTCCATCGCCAAGTTCATTATTTATTCTTAGTTTTTCTTTTTTCAAATCTTCAACTTTTAATTCAATAGAATCAATTAAATTTGAAAGTATATTTTCTTTAATTTTTAAATCATCATATTCATTTTGAAATTTTCTATAAAGCAAAGTATGTAGTTTTATATTTCTATCTTTTAATTGATTTGTTACATCTTCATGAAGCCTTGCCTGTTCAGCTTGTTCCTGCAAAGGCTTTAGTTGCTTTCTAATCTCACGTAAAACATCTTTAGCTCTTTTGATTTCTTTATCACCAGATTCAATTCTCTTTAGCGCTTTTTCTTTTTTCGATCTTAAAGGTAAAATTCCTGAAGCTTCTTCAATTGTTAACCTGTGATCCTCAGGCTTTGAATTCAATATTTCAGCTATTTGACCTTGTGAAACAATAATATGTTGCTGTTTACCTATACCTACGTCACTTAAAAACTCTTGAATGTCCAACAATCTGCAATTTAAGCCATTCATAAAGTATTCAGAAGTACCATCTTTAAACAGTTTTCTTCCTATAGAGATTTCAATATTTCCGTTAAATTTTTGTTCATCAACTTCAAAATTTAAATAGACTTCTGCAAATCCTTTTTCTGATAATTTTTCAGTACCAGCAAATATCACATCTTCCATCTTGTTAGTTCTAAGAGTGGCGGGGCTTTGGGTTCCCAACACCCAAGATATTGCATCTACTACATTTGACTTGCCGGAACCATTAGGTCCAACAATAACATTTACTTCGTCTGATAATTGAATAGTTGTCTTTTCAGCAAAAGACTTGAACCCATTAATATCTAATGATTTTAAATACATTTATTACCCTGTTGTTACTCATATATTAGTAACAATTGGAATAAATTTCTTATTTTTGAATTTTTTTTAAACTACTTCTATTTCTACAGCACGCGTATTTTGACTGTTAGATGTGTATATATTATCAAGATATTCAAAAGGCTTTTTATTTATCCAGCCATTTGAATATAGAAAGTAAGATGCAGCCAAATCTACTCCTCTTTTGCTTCCGTCTATACAGTTAAATATAAAGGATTCACTATTATCCGTAACAAACAGGACTCCTTCTGCACCTGATTTTGCTAAAAGTTTTCGTTCTGAATTTTTTATTATATTTGTATCCGTTCTATTTTCGCCACCTATTATTTCTGGATGAGCTAAATAAGCTTGAAATACCTTATTCCAAGATTCAGCACTTCGACTTTTCTGTATAAATTTTATAGAGTTTAAAAAATTTGTCACATTTAAATTAATTGCTGGAAGACCACAACCATCAATTCCGAATCCAATATCTTCATTTTCAAATATTTCGATAAAGTACTGTTTTATGATCTCCTGAGTTTTATGAATTAACTCATAGTAATTACTACTATCAACAGATAATAATTTAGAAAATATCAACATTGATAAATGCTTGCCAGAACAATTGTTGTGCAACCTAGTAAATTTCTTACCTGAAATTAGCAAATTATCTGCAGTTCCATCATGAAAAGGTCGCTGTGGGCCACAAATTATATTATCTAAATCAACTTGAAATTTTTTTGCAGTTGCTTTTAATAGTCCTATATGCTCAACTTGACCAGAATGTGATGCTGCAAACAATGCTATCTCTTCTGAAGTAAATTCAATATTTTGGTTTGATGCCTCAAGCAATAAAGGAATTACTTGCATAGGTTTAACTGAAGACCTGGGAAAAAAATAATCGTCATACTGTTTATTGTTTGAGTATAGATTTACTTTATGAGAAGACTCTATAGAACCATCCCTGTATAAATTTACTGTTAATTTGTTATCTTCTGACATTTTTTACACACATAAGTACCTCTAGAATCTATAAATATTTTATCAATTTTATTTGAACATGAAAAACATTTATCTTTTGCATAAATATACAAATTATTTTGGTTGTTACCATATACACCTTGCGGTAGAACATAAGTCATATCACTTAAGGTTGTTCCATTATTTTTAATAGCCTTTTTTAAAACTTTCTTTGTATTTGAAAATACATTGTTCCAATTTGTTTCATTTAATTTAAAAGATACTGAATGTGGATGAATACCAGCAAGAAATAAAATTTCATTAACATAAATATTTCCTAGTCCGCTTATATTTTTCTGATCTAATAAGAATTTTTTAATACTAATAGAACTTTTTTTTGCTTTATTCATTACAAAGATTTTATCTAGTTTTGATAATGAAAGTGCATCTGGACCGAGGGTAGAAAATTGTTTATTTGCTACATCATTTTTAAGAATCTTAATATATCCGAACTTCCGAATATCATCATATAGTAAAACGTCTTTATTAAAAAAAAATATACCGTGTGTATGTTTATTTTTTTTACCATTTAGATCTAATCTTCCACTCATGCCTAAATGAAAAAAAATTGAATTGTTTTTAAAGTTAAATTGTAAAATCTTTCCTTTTCTAGATACCTCAAGCAAAACTCCTAAGTCTCTAGGATTAACACTATTAAATCTATTTATTCTTTCATCAAATATTTTATATTTTTGTAATTTTTGATTTATTAAAGAATTTTTTAAAACCCTTCGAATAGATTCAACTTCGGGTAATTCAGGCATCTAACTTTGTTAAAGCGTCTTTTGCAGCAGATTGTTGAGCACTTTTTTTTGATTTTCCATCTCCAGAACCAATTATTTCATCATTTAATAAAACTTCAGATGAAAAATTTTTATTATGGTCAGGTCCATGTGAACTATCTTGATAAATTACTTTTAAACCCTTTTTAGCAAAATATTCTTGCAATCTAGTTTTGTAATCTTTTTGTCCAGGATTTAGAGATAGATCTTTTATACTTGGATAAATAAATTTTGAAACAAAATCATTTACAGCTTTTAGACCACCATCAAAATACAAAGCAGCAATTAAAGCTTCCAGAGCATCTTCAATAATTGAATCTTTATGTCTTCCTCCAGTTGAATCTTCTGCTGAGCCTAAAAAAAGATACTTACCAATATTTATTTTTTTTCCAAGTTCAACAAGGTAAAACTGATTAACAGCGCTTGATCTAATTTTTGTAAGACTTCCTTCGTCTAATTCTGGATAATTTTCAAATAAATATTCAGTTAGGTCAAAATCCAGTATTGCATCTCCAAAAAATTCATACCTTTGATTTGATTGTAGGTCCGGATACTCATCTAAATATGATTTATGAGTTAAAGCAATCTTTAAAAAAGTAATATTTTTAAATTTGTAGCCAATATTCTTTTCTAAATCTTCTAAATTACTCATAACTCTTTAATGGCGTCAGAAAACTTACCAATAAAATCTTTCTTGATGGATTCATTTGTATATTGAATACCATTCATAATTGCTTCCTGCTTAGATGAACCATGGCCGATTGTTACTAAACCATCGACGCCTAGTAAGTATGAAGCATTTGTTTTATCAGGGTTTAATTGATCCTTCACAGGTTTTAATGCTTTCTTGACTGATGGTAAAAAAGGTTTAAATAGATTCTGTTTTAGAGAAGCAGATATGAGGTTTTGCTGAAGTTTTGCAGTTCCTTCTAAAGTTTTTAATACAACATTACCTGTAAATCCATCAGTAACAAATACATCAACCTTATTAGTTGCAAAATCTCTACCTTCTACATTTCCAACGAAGTTTAAAGAACTTGCATTTAAAAGTTTAAAAGCAGATTTTTCTAGCTCTCTACCCTTTGTCTCTTCTTCGCCGTTATTTAATAGTCCAATTTTCGGAGATTCAATATCAAAAAGAGCTTCAGCAAGCTTTGATCCCATGACTGCAAATTGATAAAGGACTTTAGGTTTAACATCTAAGCTTGCACCTGAGTCAAGTAAAATAACATTTCTTTCAACAGTTGGCAAGACTGATGCAATTGCAGGTCTAATTACACCTCTTTTTTTTCCCAAAATTGTAATTGCGCTTATAAGAGTTGCTCCGGTAGATCCCGCAGAAAAAACTGCCTCAACCTTTTTTTCTTTTAATAATTGCATACATCCATTTATTGATGCTTCTTTTTTGGACCTTACGGCTTTAAGTGGATCTTCGTCCATTGAAATTACCTGAGGAAAATGGTAAACAGGTATTTCTGTTGATCCTAGGTAAGGTTTGATTAAATTTTCGTCACCACACAATACAACATTGACGCCATTTTCTTTTGCTTTAATTGCACCTTTAACAATTTCTACAGGTGCTGAATCACCACCCATTGCATCAACGGCAATAGTATTCATAATTTTTTTAACTTACTTCAGGTTCTTTGACTTGTCGACCGTTGTAGGTTCCATCTGTAGGGTTAACCCTATGTGACTGTTTTGCAACACCAGTCTCTGGATCAACTACAAAATGCGGTTTTGAAACTTTATGTGTAGCTTTTCTACGTCTAGTTCTAGATTTAGACATTTTTTTCTTTGGGACTGCCATAGTTATATTCCTTTCAAACTACAAATCTAGCTGACTTAGAGAGGAAAATGGACTTTCTTTTGAATTTTTTTCACTATGATTGCAACTTAAATTATTTTTATTTATCCCACAAAATGAGCAAAGACCCTTACATTTTTGCGAGCATACATAATTTATGTCCATTTTTTCAATGATTATTTCAGAAATAAATGGAGATAAGTCAAAATATTCATCATCAAAATTTATTTCATAGTCGTTATCTTCTATAATATTCAAAGTTGTTGAAAAGGAACTTTTTTCTTCATTATGTGAAACTCTTAAACATCTCCCACAATTACTTTGATATCTAAAATTAATTTCAATTGAAAAAGAAAGCCTACCTTCGAACAGTTCAATTTCTGAGTGATATTTAATTTGTTCATTATCATCAATAAAATTATTACCAAAATTTATTGGAAATGTGCCTTCGTTGTCGAATTGTAATTTATCTTTTGAAGAAATTAAATCAATTGACTTAATCTTGGTATTTAATTTCATTTTATGGTTTTTCTATATCGCGTGGTTGTCTAAGTTTGGTTCTCTCTTGATCTAAAAAATCTTTTAACTGATTAATTTTGCTTTGAATTTCTTCCATTTTACGGTCTACTGAATCTTCAATATTTGCTCTATAAGATTGAGCTTCAAGTTCAGTTTGCTTAATTAATGCATTGGCTTCAATAACTGCTTCTTGTAAAACATATGATTCTTGAATAAGCTTTTCAGATTCACGCCTAGCTTCTTCAATAATATCTTTTGATTCATCTTTAGCTTTTGTGATAAACGATTCCTGTTCTCTTACGATCCATCTTGCAGTTCGAAGTTCTACTGGAATTGTGTCAATTATTTCATCTATTTTGTTTATAATTTCTTTTTTATTGACCCTTCCAGTAAGTGAATTCGATTCGAGACTTGCCCTTAAGTTTTCTAGTTTATCAACTATGTCAATTCTGACATTTCCTTTTGCAATATCTTCAAAATTAATTTCTATTTCAGGCATTGTTCATTCTCTCTAAAACATAGTCAGGTACCAAAGACTTAATGTCTCCACCGTATGCATGAATTTCTTTCACCATTGAACTTGATAGGTATCCATATTCAGGAGAGGAGGGTATGAATATAGTTTCAAATCCCTTTAATGTCGAGTTAGCTTGTGCCATTTGAAATTCATAGTCAAAATCTGTCATGGCTCTTAACCCTTTGACAATAGCATCAACTGACTCTGATGATGCAAAATCAACTAATAAACCTTCAAAACTTTTTACTTTAACATTCGCTCTATCATTACAAATTTTTTCTAGCATTTCTGATCTTTCCTCTTGTGTAAATAAAGAGTCCTTTGAGGGGTTAACAACTACTCCAACTATAATCTCACTAAATATTTCAGAACATCTATTAATAACATCAATATGTCCATTAGTAGGTGGGTCAAATGAACCAGGAATTAAAATTTTCATATTCTCCTCAATATAAGAATTTTACTTTGCCCATAGTTTTTTTCCCTATGTAATTCATAATTTTTTGAAAACTTTATATCTTCAGAGGCTTTATGCCTATGAATCATTAAAAGCCCTCGATCATTTAAAATGTTCTCTATGATTAAAACTTCTTTATTTACTTGACTTGAATCAAGTTCAAAAGGAGGATCATAAAAAATCAGATCATATTTATTTATAGAATTTTGAATAAAAGAATTAACGGTTGAATTTACAATACTTAGATTACTTGACATATTTTCTACGTTTTTCTTAAGTATTAAAATGCATTCTTTAGAGCGTTCAACAAATGTAACATAATTTGCTCCCCTACTTAATGCTTCAATACCTAAACTTCCAGATCCGGAATATAAATCAAGAACATCTTTTTCTTCAACCATGAACTGAATTGAATTAAAAATTGCTTCTCTAACTTTACTCATCATTGGTCTTGTATCTGCGTTATTAATTGTTTCAATCTTTTTAGACTTATAAATACCTGCCAAAACTCTCATGTAGTACCATCAGCTTGAAAATAATTTGGAAATAATAATTTTGCTTCTTCAAATACTTTATTCGAAGAATTTAAAGTATTGATATCATCATAAATTTCTTTGGATTGAATAAGTAAACCATAATCAAAACGTAAATCAGCAATTTTTAAATCAGACCTACCTGATTGGTTTTTACCAGTTACCTTTCCTTCACCACGTATTTCTAAATCTATCTCTGATAATTTAAATCCATCGCTCAATGTAGATATAGCCTCTAATCTTTTAACACCCTCTTCGCTGATAGTACTGAGAGATTTTTTATTCGTAATGTGGAAAATACACTCTGATTGTTTTTCACCTCTACCTACTCTTCCTCTGAGCTGATGCAATTGATTAAGACCAAATCTTTCTGCGCTTTCAATTATCATTAGAGAAGCATTTGGAATGTCTATACCCACCTCTATTACAACAGTGGAGACAAGTATGTCTATAGAACCATCCTGCATTGATCGCATTATATTTTCTTTTTCCTCATAAGACATCTTTCCATGTAAAAGAACGACCTTATAATCCGCAAATTTTTTAGAATATTCCAAAAAAACCTTCTCTGCTGCCTGTATATCAGAAGACTCACTCTCTTCTATATAGGGACAAACTACAAAAATTTGTGAATTATCATCTAAATGTTTTGAGCACTTTTCAAAAACTTTCTCATTATCTTTTTTTAAACCACTAAATAAATGTGACACAATTGGCTTTCTTCCTGGAGGTAATTCATTGATTGAGGAAATCTCTAAGTCACCATATATAGATAGTGCAGTAGTTCTGGGTATTGGAGTTGCAGTCATGACTAGTTGGTCGGGAGTTATTTCTGAATCTGAAATTAACTTTTTTCTTTGATCAACACCAAATCTCTGTTGCTCGTCAATAATTACAAAACCTAGATTACTAAAGAATACTTTATCTTGAATTAAGGCATGAGTACCTATATATAATCCAGGCTTGCCATCAGAGATATTTTTCATTACTTGGCTTCTATCTTTCACAGAGGACGTTAGAAAATTAATTTCTACATCTGAATTTTTTAAAAATGCATTTAATGAATTTAAATGTTGTTCAGCCAATACTTCCGTTGGAGCCATTAGTACTACTTGGTAACCTGAATTTATTACAGCGTATATAGAAATTGCAGCTACAACTGTCTTTCCTGAGCCAACATCGCCTTGAAGAAGCCTTTTCATAGGATAATCATTTTTTAAATCTTCTAGAATCTCTTTATAGGCTTTAGTTTGAGATGCTGTGAGTTTAAATGGTAAGTCTGTAACAAAAGTATCTATTAATGAATTTTCAAAACTATATTTTGGCCCTTTGTTTTTATTTTGAAATTCAGATTTTAAATTTTCAAATATAGAACGTAAATAAATAAATTCATCAAGAGCAAGCCTTTCTCTTGCTTTTTGGAATTCTTCAATTGTTTTAGGAAAATGAATTGATTTAAAACTTTCTGTTCTAGAAAAAATTGAATTTTTATCTACAACCTCATAAGGAAGCATGTCGTTAATTCCAGGTTCAAACTCTTCTTTATGTGTATCAATTATTGACAATGCGTCTTTTATTGCTTTTCTTATTACACCACTAGATACACCATCAACTTTTGGATATATGGGAATTAAAGATCCCGTCTCACTCAGTTCATCTATATCAGCAAATTTTTCAATTGTGGGATTTTTAAATTCTATTGATCCAGTTTTTTTAATTTCAGGCTTTCCAGAAAGAGCTACATCTTCACCCTCTTTAAATCTCGATTCTATATATTGAGGTCCAAACCATTTTGCTTTTACCAGGCCTGTGCTGTCTTTTATTGAAAGTGTCGTAATTCTTAATCTTGATTTAGTCGTAAAGACTGAAACATTATTGATCGTACCAATCATTGTTACTTCTTTTTCAATATCTGATTGATCAATTTGATTTATTTTTTTAATTTTTGACCTATCAATGTGCTTTCTTGGATAAAATCTAATTAAATCGGTAATGGAAGATAAATTACTCTTTTTAAGATTTGAATATCTTTTCTCACCAAATCCTTTTAAAGAATCTAACTTTATATTATCTAAGTAACTTAAACTTCTTTCAACCACAATCAAACATTACCTAAAAAGTTTTAAAATGAAAGTACCTACAAATTATTAAATTAGTTATAGTTATACTTGTAATTTAGAGGAAATAATATGGCAAATAGATGTCAAGTAACAGGAACAGAGCCAAGGTCAGGCAAACATGTCTCTTTTTCTCACAAAAGAAATAACCGTTGGTTCAAACCAAATATTATCACTAAAAGATACTGGCTAGAAAGTGAAAATAGATGGGTAAAACTTAAAGTCAGCACTCGTGGAAATAAAATTATTGACAAACG
>JADHQS010000013.1 GCA_016777845.1 Candidatus Actinomarina sp.
ATTGTAAAAAACCAGTAATCTCGCTTGTTAATGGTATTGCTGCTGGTGCTGGTTCAAATATGATGCTTTTAAGTGATTTTATAATTGCTACACCAGAGACAAGATTTATTGAAGTTTTTGTTAGGAGAGGGTTAGTTGTGGATTTTGGTGGTTCGTGGGTTCTACCTAGAATTATTGGAATTCAAAAAGCAAAGTCTTTAATGATGACATCCAATGAAATTAGTGGTACCGAACTAAATAATCTTGGTGTTTTACATAAGTTATGTTCTTTGGAAAATATGGATAAAGAATTCGAATCATTAATTGAGAATTTAAACAAACAAAGTTTCATATCTATATGTATGATTAAACAACAAATAAGAGAAGGCTTGGACAAAACATTCAGTGAATCGTTAGATTTAGAAACAGAAAACCAAAATAAAAGATTTATTCATTCAGATGCAGCTGAAGGAATGTCAGCATTTTTAGATAAAAGGCCACCAATTTATAAAAATACAATAGATGAATAAAAAATATGTATAATTATTCATTTATATGCATATTTATGTAATAATATTAAATCGTTTCGTATCAAGGAGTAATTAATGAAACTTAAGAAGAATATATTATTATTAACAATCTTCTCACTTATAGCTATTGCTTGTGGAGGTGCTGGGGCATCTCCTGTTATTGCAGTTCAAAAAGGAACTACAAACTACGATAAAGCAGTTGAGCTTGTTGGTGAAGAAAATGTGGTAGCATATGATACTTTTGACTTTGCAGTACAAGCAGTAATTTCTGGCGATGCAGTCGCAGCATTGCTTGATGAAACGGCTGGATTAGGCTACATGGGTGCAAATTCTAAAGATGTAAAATTAGTTGGGGAAGACTTAACATCTGAACTTTTAGGTTTTGCATTTCCAGATGGAAGTCCATTAGTTGATGTAATTAATCAAGGTCTTGCAGCAATGACTGAATCTGGGAAATTGAACGAAATCAATTCAGCTTATTTCAATCCTGACTTCACATTAGATTATGATGGTATTGCTGAAGATGTAGGTGAAGCTAGTGATGCAACAGGCACCGGCCCTTGTTCTGAAGTTACTATATCAACTGGATCAAATGGTCTGCCAGATCTAGGCGGATGTAATATGATCATTGCCGTAGAGAATGCATATATTCCATTTAACTATATCGATCTTGCTGATGGTAAAGCTAAAGGATGGGATTATGATGTTTTTAATGAGTTATCAAACTTATTAAATTTTGTCCCTGTATACACACCAGCATCATGGGATGGCATGATCCAAGCTGTTGCTGATGGCCAATTCGACATCGCAGGCGATGGAATTACAATAACTGATGAAAGAGACAAGATTATTGATTTTTCAGATGGTTATATAAATATTGCCCAAAGAATAATGGTAAGTACTGATAGTGATATTGCTTCACTTCAAGACCTACTTGATTACATAAATAATTAATTAAAAATTATTTCAATAGGCGTAGTTTTTAAAAACTACGCCTATTCTTTTATATATGAAAAATATAAAAAAATTCATTAACAAAGACAATATTTGGGTTTTAATAATTGCGTCTATTATTTGCGTAATGCTCTACTCAATATTTTTCAATGTAAATCCAGACACTGGTGATAGAGAATATTATGATGCTTTTAAATTTATTATTCCTGGGTTGTCTATAACATTTATTTGTACTATCGCATCATTTGGAATTGCACTAATAATTGGTTTGTTTGCTGGAATTGGAAGAATAAGTAAAAATACTCTATTTAAAAATATTTCAAGAGCATATATTGAATTTGTTAGAGGAGTGCCAGTAATAATTCTTTTATTCACAGTTGCTTTTGTTATTGTTGTCGATGTTGCTGAGTTATTCAATTTAAGTGGAAATCAAATTCCAATGATTTTAAGGGCCATAATTGCTCTAGCATTTTTTTACGGTGCTTATATAGCAGAGGTATTTAGGGCTGGTATCGAGTCAGTTGGAAAAGGTCAAATTGAGGGAGGAGAGTCTCTTGGCTTAACTAGCAAGCAAATTATGAGATATATTACTCTTCCACAAGCATTTAAAAATATGCTTCCAGCTTTAGGGAATGATTTTATATCAATGATGAAAGATTCCTCATTACTATCTGTACTTGCAGTTAATGACCTTACACAAAAAGGAAGACTATACGCTGCAAGCTCATTTAGATTTCAAGAAACATATCTAGTTTTGACTGTTTTATATTTAATAATCACGCTTACATTATCAATATTTCAAAGAAAGCTTGAAAATAAACTTGAATCTAAATAATAAGAAAAACCAAGAAGAAATTTTAAATCAATATTTAAATTCACTTGAAAAAATAAATAATTATTCGCCAAATACTATTAAGTCATACAAAATTGATATTACCCAGTATCTGAATGAAGAGAACAGTCTTGGAGAGTTTTCAAATTTTTTAAAAATTTGTTCAAAAAAAAATTATTCAAAATCTACTATCAACAGGAAAATTACCTCAGTAAGGTCTTTTTTGTTCTGGAGTGCAGAAAATGATTATTTTGATAGACACTTAATTAAATCAGTAAAAAGTTTAAAAACAGATAAAAAACTTCCTAATGTATTAACTGCAAATTATATCAATGAACTACTTGATTCTTTACCTGTAAGCAACAATAAAGAGATCAGAGATAAAGCCATATTAGAACTAATGTATTCTTCTGGTCTTCGAGTTAGCGAAGTATGCGATCTTGAGCTTCAAGACATAAGAAGTAATAAATCTATTAAAGTTTTAGGAAAAGGTAGTAAGGAAAGAGTTTTACCAGTTACTCAAGGTGCATTTAATAGTATTAATAATTATATAAAGATTGCTAGAGAAATATTTGCTAATGAAAAATCTGGACAATTTTTATTTTTAGGTATTAGGGGCGGAAAGTTAAGTGACAGAGAAATAAGAAGAATTGTAAAACTTAGAGTTGGTACTTTTCCACACAGCTTAAGGCACACTTTCGCAACACATCTTTTAGACGGTGGAGCAGATTTGCGAATAGTACAGGAGCTTCTTGGTCATAATGATCCAAATACTACACAAATTTATACACATGTATCAAAAAAGCAATTGAAAAAAAAATACAAACAATCTCACCCAAGGGGTTGATTAATACAGTATTGTTATTAGAATTTAAAAGAAATTAGACACCACATTTGCAAGTTTCCTTGGTGAACGAAAGTTTGGAAACCGCTTAGGCAAGAAATGTGGGATGTATTAACCAAAGGAGAAATTAGATGTCTACATCAATGAAAGACCTGCTCGAAGCAGGCGTGCATTTTGGCCATCAGACTCAAAGGTGGAATCCCAAAATGGATAAATATATTTATAGCGCAAAAAGCGGTATTCATATTCTTGACTTAAGAATTACATACGAGGCTATAGAACAAGCTCAAGAGTTCGTTCAAAAATTAGTAGCTAATAGTGGAAAAGTTCTTTTTGTTGGAACTAAACCTCAAGCTCAACAAGTTATAGAAGATCAAGCAAATAGAGCAGGAATGCCATTTGTGAATTTTCGATGGCTTGGTGGAATGCTTACAAATTTTAAAACAATTATTAAAAGGGTTGTTTATTTGAAAGAATTAGTATCTTTAGAGTCTTCAGGCGAGATTAATGCTTATACAAAATCTGAAAGACTAAAAATAAAAAGAGAAATTGAAAAATTAAATAAATCAATTGGGGGAATTGTTAATTTAAACAAACTTCCAGATGCCTTATTTGTTGTAGATCTTGCAAATGAAACTACAGCTATTACAGAAGCTCAGAAGTTAGGTATACCAGTTATTGGATTAGCTGATTCTAATGTAAACCCAGAGGGAATAGATTTCTTGATACCAGGAAATGATGATGCAATTAGATCAATTGAACTTATAGCTTCAGCAATAGCCGATGCTTGCTTAAAAGGTTCGGGTAAAAGAGAGCAGGTCGAAAATAAGGAGAAGGAGTAATGACAATCTCAGCTTCAGACGTAAAAAAATTACGCGATATGACTGGTGCAGGAATGATGGATGCTAAAAAAGCTCTATCAGAAAGTTCTGGAGATTTTGATAAAGCAGTAAAATTTTTAAGAGAAAAAGGATTAGCAGATTCAAAGAAAAGAGCTGATAAGGAAGCCAATCAAGGAACAATTGGTGATTATATACATTACCAACAAGATAGAGCTGTATCAGGAGTCTTAGTTGAACTCGCATGTGAAACTGATTTTGTAGCTAAATCGGAAGAGTTTAAAAATGTAGCAAAACAAATTGCAATGCACGTTGCTGCATTAAAACCAGAATTTGTAAATATTGACGAAGTACCCGAATCAAGGATTGATGAAGAAAAAGATATAATACAAAAGCAATCCGAAAATGAAGGCAAACCAGCAGAAGTAATAGAAAAAATTGTTGAAGGTAAAATATCATCTTTTTATAAAGATTACGTTTTAAATGAACAAACTTTCTGTAATCCGGATTTTTACGAGGGTCAAGTTGGTACCATGATTGATGAACTATCTGGTAGATTAGGTGAAAAAATTTATATTAAAAAATTCTCACGAATAGAAGTTGGAGCTTAAATAATGAACAGGATTCTTCTCAAACTTTCCGGAGAATCTTTTGCAGATCCGGAATCTAATTTCGGTATTCAACCAGAAACTATTGAACGAATTGCTTCTGAGATTACAGAAGCTAACAATAAAAGTGTTGAAATTGGCGTTGTAGTTGGTGGTGGAAACTTCTTTAGGGGTGTACAAGAATCCGCAAAAAATATGGCACAAGCAAATGCTGATTATATGGGAATGCTAGCAACAGTAATTAATGCGGTTGCTTTAAAAGATGCTTTGGACAAGAACGGAACTCAAACAAGAGTTCAATCAGCAATTACAATGACTGCAGTTGCTGAACCATACATAAGATTGAGAGCGATCAGGCACTTAGAAAAAGGAAGAGTTGTAATTTTTGCAGCTGGTACAGGAAATCCGTATTTTACAACCGATACAGCAGCTTCATTAAGAGCTGCTGAAATAGAAGCAACATTGATGCTCAAATCTACAAGAGTGGATGGTGTTTTTGATAAAGATCCTGAAAAGGATACAGATGCAAAAAAATTCGATGAGATATCTTATAAAGAAGTTGTTTCAAGCAAACTTAAAGTGATGGATCTTACTGCTATTACATTATGTGAAGAAAATAAAATGCCTATAAGAGTATTTGATGGAACAACAACAGGAAATATATACAAAGCTTTAACTGGTGAATCTTTAGGAACATTAATAAAATAGATTTATGTCTGAAACATTAATTAAAGAAGTAGAGAACAAAATGCTCACTACTATTAATCATCTAGTAGATGATTTTGCAACAATAAGAACTGGAAGAGCAAATCCAGCTTTAGTAGACAAGCTTACTGTTGAATATTATGGAACTAAAACACCTCTTCAACAACTTGCAACTATATCAGTTCCCGATCCGAAGCTTTTAGTTATACAACCATTTGATAAGAATTCATTAAATGAAATTGAAAAATCAATATTAAATGCTGACATTGGCCTTAATCCAATAAATGACGGTGAAGTAGTTCGCATACCTATTCCTGCTCTTTCAGAAGAAAGAAGAAAAGAATTAGGAAAGGTTGCATCAAAAGCTTCAGAAGATGCAAAAGTATCAATTAGAACTCATAGAAGATTTGGAATTGATGAAATATCTAAATTAAAAGATGATCATTCTGCTGATGAAATTAAACGTTTAGAAACTCAAGTACAAGACATCACTGACAATTTTGTGAAAAAAATTGATGATTTGCTTATGGTAAAGCAAAATGAACTTCTTGAAGTTTAATAAGTATTATCAGTCTGACAACGATGGAACATTTTGGCCTGGTTATATTGAAATCCCCGATGACGAAGACTCGCCAAGTGAATTTGATACTGATAATGAAGATAAAGGGATTAGGTTCACATCAAATCCAAGGGTGTTCACTGGATTAGGATTACTTTTAGTTGTATCCCTTCTGTTCTTAAATAAAACTTCAGCTTTTATTTTATTAATTCTTGTTGCTTTAATTTCTACAAAAGAATGGTTTGATATTTTTGATTATGGAGTAATTATACCTTATCCTATGTTGCTGTATGCATCTCTTGCACCACTTGTAATTGCATATTTTTATGGTCTAGAAAATATTCATGTACCACTCTTTATTTTCCCGATAGGCGTAATTGTCTATACAGGAACTTTTGTAACTTATGGCATATATGAAAAATTTGGAAGTTCATTCTTATTTTTAATTTGGTTTGGTACAGGTTTAGCTTGCATAGGTTATGTGCTGCAAAACGTTGGACCTTTATTTACTTTTTTAGCCCTTATTTCTATATCCGTTTCTGATATTGCTGCGTATGAATTTGGTAGACGATATGGTAAAAGAAAGCTATATGAAGAAATTTCACCGAATAAAACAGTAGAGGGATTCTTTGCAGGTTTAATCACTGGTTCATCAGCTATGTATATTGTTTTAAGTAACAATTTTGAAATAGAAACGATTCCAACTTTACTTATTTCCTTAATCTTTGTTCTATTTGGTGTATTGGGTGACTTATTTGAATCAAGAATTAAGAGGTCATTAGACGTAAAAGATTCGAGCGACTTTTTGCCAGGTCATGGGGGCGTGTTAGACAGGGTAGATTCTCAAATACTAAGTTTTCCTGTTTTAGTTCTTTTTATACAGTTTTTAGATTTAATTTAATAAGTGTAATAATTAGTATATGAACGCATTTTTAACAATTGCTTTACTAACGCTTTTTGTAGTTTTGCATGAATTAGGTCATTATGTATCAGCAAAAAGATCAAAAATCGCAGTTTCTGAATTTTTTGTTGGTTTTGGACCAAGGTTATTTTCTTTTAAGAAAAACAACACAGAGTATGGACTTAAAGCTCTTCCACTTGGTGGTTATGTAAAAATTCCCGGTATGGATGAAAATGAGTCTGTCGATGGTTATGATTCAGATGAACTATTTCATTCTGCTTCTTGGACAAAAAAACTTTATATTGCCTCATCAGGAATTGTTGTAAATTTTGTATTAGCTTGGTTAATTCTTTTCTCAATTTTTACCTTTTATGGCGTTGAGCAGCCAACACTTCAAATTGAAACAATTGGAGTGTCCTCAATTAATCCTTCTTCAGAAGCACCTTCTTCAAAAGCAGGTCTCAAAGAGGGTGATATAATAACAAGCTTTAACGGCAACCAAGTTACAACTTGGAGAGAATTGGTTGTCTATATCGAGGAAAATCCTAATTCTAAAGTATCTATTGGATACATAAGAAACGCTCAAAACTTTGTTACAACTGCAGTTTTAGAATCAAGATTAATTGCAAACAATGAATCTGGTTATCTTGGTGTTTCACCAACAATTGAAAATCAAAAGATGGGCATTATTGATTCAATATCTGCAACAACATTAGTTGAAATTGATATGACTAAAGCAGCAGTTGAAGGAATATTTACTTTATTTAGTCCACAAAATTTAAAAACACTTTTAGGAACATATAGCGGGGAAGTTGTTCCAGACGAAGCAAGACCTCTTAGCCCAATAGGATTAGCACAAGCAGGCAACCAAATTGCTGAAGGTGGTTATGTAAATTTATTTACCCTCTTAGCATTTGTAAATATTTTTCTTGCAGTTTTCAACTCTATTCCGCTTGTACCCTTAGATGGAGGTAGAGTTGTACTTGCACTTTATGAAGGGATTACTGGTAAAAAAATACCTGATAAGAAACTCTATCCTCTTGCAGCTGTTGTAATTGTTATTTTTGTATTTTTAGGGATTACAGCTTTTTACTTAGATATCACACAACCAATTAGATTATGAGTGAAAGAAGACAAACATCTCAAATACAAGTTGGAAAAATCGGAGTAGGTTCTGACTATCCAGTATCTGTTCAGTCTATGACAACTACAAAGACTAGAGATACTGATGAGACCTTAGGGCAAGTTTATGAACTAGCTAATAATGGTGCAGATATTGTTAGAGTTACATGCAATGAATTAGAAGCTGCAGAATCTCTTGTAAAAATTTGTGCAAGAAGTCCTGTTCCAATTGTTGCAGATATTCATTTTCAGTATAAATTAGCTCTTGCAGCTGTTGAAGCAGGCGTACATGGTTTGAGGCTAAATCCAGGAAATATTAGAAATGAAAAACAAATTAAAGAAGTAGCTAGAGAATGTTTAAATGCAAATATACCAATACGAATTGGAGTTAATGCAGGTTCCTTAGATAAAGATATTTTAGAAAAATATGGTGATGCTGTTCCTGAAGCACTTGTTGAATCTGCATTATTAGAAGCAAGATATCTTGAGGATGTTGACTTTCATGATATTAAGATTTCAGTAAAACATTCTAATGTCCCTTTAATGATCGAGTCATATAGACTTCTTGCGGAAACAGTTGAATACCCTTTACATTTAGGTGTCACTGAAGCAGGCCCTTTACCTGGTGGTTTAATTAAATCTATTGCTGGAATTTCTACACTTCTTTCAGAAGGTATTGGGGATACTATTAGACTGTCACTTACAACAGATCCAGTAGAAGAAGCCAAATACGGCCGACAATTACTAGAGTACCTAAATCTAAGAGAAAGAAAGTCGCTTGACTTAATAGCTTGCCCTAGTTGCGGTAGAGCTGAAGTTGATGTTATAAAAATTGCTGCAGAAGCACAGGAAGTTCTTGAAAAAGAAGGCCTACCAATTCAAGTAGCTGTTATGGGATGTGTTGTAAATGGTCCGGGCGAAGCGAGGTCAGCCGATCTGGGTATTGCTGCAGGTAAAAAAAGAGGACATTTATTTATCAAAGGACAGGTTGTAAAAGTTGTTGATGAGAAAGATATGGTAGGTGCCTTGTTAAAAGAAGGAAGATTGATTGCTGAGGAAGGTATCGATGCAAGACTTGCTGCTGCTGATGCAGATGCAGCTCAAATTGCTGAAGAAGATGTAAAAGAATTGCTTAATATACAAGGTGATATCAATAATTTTGAACAAAAGACAAAGTCGGTAATAGAGATTACAACAAATAAAGATATTGAAAATTAAAACCTTTAATATATAAACATGGTTGAAAAGCTTACTCCAATGTCAGAAGATTTTAATGAATGGTATACCGACATCATTCAACAAGCCCAATTGGCAGATTACTCACCTGTAAAAGGAACTATGGTCATAAGGCCATACGGATATTCTATTTGGGAGAATGTTCAATCATATTTAGATAAAAAGTTTAAAGAAACAGGGCATCAAAATGCTTATTTTCCGCTATTTATTCCGAATTCATTTATCCAAAAAGAAGCAGAGCATGTAGAAGGTTTTTCTCCTGAACTAGCGATGGTAACACACGCGGGTGGCAAAGAGCTCGAGGAACCATTAGTTGTAAGACCTACGTCTGAAACAATTATTAATCATATGTTTGCAAAATGGATTAAAAGTCATAGAGATTTACCAATGTTGATAAATCAGTGGGCAAATGTTGTTCGTTGGGAAATGAGAACTCGATTATTTTTAAGAACATCAGAATTTTTATGGCAAGAAGGCCATACAGCTCATGCAACAGAATCTGAAGCAACCGAAGAAGCTCTCAGGATGTTAGATATTTATTCTGAATTTGCAGAAAATGCAGCTGCTGTATCAGTTGTGAAAGGTATAAAGTCTGCAAATGAAAGATTCGCAGGTGCTACCAGAACATATTCTATTGAAGCAATGATGAAAGATATGAAAGCATTACAAGCCGGAACATCACACGAATTAGGCCAAAATTTTTCAAAAGCTTTTGAAATTCAATTTTCAGATGAGGAAAATAATTTACAACATCCTTATCAAACTAGCTGGGGAGTGAGTACTAGATTGATTGGCATGATAATAATGGCTCATGGTGATGATAAAGGTTTAAATTTGCCCCCTAAGTTAGCACCACATCAGGTTGTAATTATTCCTATTACACCTAACGAGGATTCCAAAGGATTAGTATTAGACACAACGAAGAAAATCATCGCAGAATTAGGACAAAGTTTCAGAGTCTATTTAGATGATAGGGATAATATATCTCCGGGATTTAAATTTAACGAATGGGAATTAAAAGGCGTGCCATTAAGAATTGAAATAGGACCAAGAGATGTTGAAAATAAATCAGTTGTTTTTTCAAGAAGAGACGGCATTGATGGCAAATTCAATATTAATTTTGATGATATTAGTTCTAAAGTCTCTGAAACTTTAGATAATATACAAAATAATTTACTTGAATCATCGAAAAATTTTCGTAAAGAAAATACAGTACATGTTGATTCTTATGAAGAGCTTATTAGTGCACTTAACGGAGATCCAGGTTTTGTTACATGTTTTTGGGATGAAAATAGTGATGACGAAGATAAAGTTAAAGCAGAAACCAAAGCTACGCTCAGATGTTACGTTTTAGCTGAAGAAAAAACAGATAAAGCTGTAAATAATGAAAATACTCAAGGAAAATTAGCTATTTTCTCAAAAGCTTATTAAAAATCTCTTTTAATAACTTTTTATATTTGATATAATCTAGATTGACAATTTAGCTACGTAAAGTGGGTGTCAACCCGCTTTTTTTTATGAGGGGGTTTTTATGGTTTCTGAAAACGAAATCCAACAACAAATTGACTCATATTTAAAAGATGAAAATTTAGAACTTTATGATCTTAACATTGTCAATTTTCCAAATATTTCAAAAATTGAAGTATTTATATACTCTGTTGAAGATATAAATATCGACGTCACTACAAGATTAAATAAACAATTAAATAGATTAATTGAAGATCTAGGGTTCGAAAAAGGCTCATTCGATATGATTGTTTCAAGTCCAGGAATTGAAAGAAAACTAAAATCTTTAAGACATTTTGAACTATCAATAGGAGAGTTAATAAAAGTTAAATTATTTGATCCGATTAATGATATATACACATTTGAAGGGGACCTTGTTTCAGTTGTAGAAGAAAATATAGTATTAAAAACAGAGATAGCTGAAATTGAAATTAATTTTTCAAACATTAAGAACGCAAAAATAGAATTTAAGCAATTTAAAGAAAGAGTAAAAGGATAATTATGAAATTAGGAAATGAGAGCAAACAAGCAATTGAATCATTAGCACTGGACAAGGGTGTGGCTGTGGAAAGCATGTATGAAGCTTTGGTATCTGCTTTTAGATCTGCATATATGAGGATTCCTGGGGCTGCAGAAGAAGCTAGGGTCACACTAAATCCAGATAGTGGTGAAGTATTAATTTATGCTCAAGAATTAGATAATGAAGGAAACGTTATTGAAGAGTGGAAAGTAGATCTTGATGAAGATGAATTTGGGAGAATAGCTGCACAATCTTTCAAGCAGATGATGACTACAAAAATTCGGGATGCAAAAAGAGCAACTGTTTTAGATGCATATATTGGCAGAGAGGGTGAACTTATTACCGGAATAGTAACCCAATTTGATCCTAGATTCAATCAAACAATTTTGGACTTACAAGATGCCGAAGCTGTAATACCATCTGGTGAAAGAGTTCCATTTGAACGTCTCGAAAGAGGAAATAGAGTCAAAGCTTTAATAACCGAAGTTAGGGAAGATGCTAAGGGTATTCCAATAATCGTTAGTAGAAGTAAACCTGAATTTGTACAAAGATTGCTCGAATTAGAGGTTCCAGAATTAACTGATGGCACTGTAGAACTTAGAGCTATAGCAAGAGAACCTGGAAGTAGAACTAAGATTGCAGTTTTCTCTAATGATCCTAATGTAGATCCAAAGGGTGCATGTGTTGGCTCTAGAGGTAATAGAGTAAGACAAATAGTTAATGAACTACGAGGAGAAAAACTTGATGTTGTTGAATGGAGAGAAGATAAAGTAAGGTTCATCAAAGAAGCTCTTGGACCTGCTGATATTGATGAAGTTGAAATAGATGAAGATTTAAAAACAGCAAGAGTAGTTGTAAAAGATAACCAACTTTCTTTAGCAATAGGAAAAGAAGGCCAAAATGCTCGGTTGGCAGCAAAATTAACTGGTTACAAAATAGATATAGAAGGACTTGGAGACTCTCCAAAAATAGAGGAATCTGACGAAGAAGAGAGTACGTCAAAAGAGGAAGAGTAAATGGCTAAAAAGCGAATTCATCAAATCGCTAAGGAACTTGATTTAGCGTCAGCTGATATTTTACATCAAGCAAAAGAGCTTGGTATAGAAGTAAAAACTGCGTCGTCAGGTTTAACTGAAGAGGAAGAAGAATTAGTTAAATTAGCTTTATCACCTGAAGTTGAACCAGAAGCTGATACTGAAGCAGAAGTAGTCCCTGAACAGAAAGAATCTAAGCAGGATGAACCAGAAGCTGAATCGGGAGAAGTTATTGAAGATGATGTACAGATTATTGAAGTATTCAGGAATTCATCTCCAGAAAAAATTAGTTCTCTTATAGAAATTGAAGCCACACAAATTGTTGGTGATTTAATGGGTTTAGGCATAATGAAAGCTATAGATACACCATTAGAAGATAGTGATATAGAAAAGCTTTTTGAAAAATATAATCTTATTCCGGATTTGATAGATGAAGTAACAATTTCAAGAGAAGATATTATTGAATTTCAAGATTTTGAAGACGACCCAGATAAGTTAGATCTAAGAGCGCCAATTATTACCGTTATGGGCCATGTAGACCATGGTAAAACTAGTTTATTAGATTATATAAGAAATGAAAAAGTTGCAGATGGTGAGGCTGGCGGTATAACACAACACGTAGGTGCATATAAAGTAGACACTGGTGAGTCCGGAATTACTTTTATTGATACACCCGGTCACGAAGCTTTTACACAAATGAGAGCTAGAGGTGCAAATGTCACTGATATAGTTGTCTTAGTAGTAGCTGCAGATGATGGAGTAATGCCTCAAACAATTGAAGCAATAAACCACTCAAAAGCAGCAAATGTACCTATTGTTGTCGCCATAAATAAATGTGATCTACCTGAAGCTAATCCATCTATGATTAAAGCTGAGCTTACAAAATATGAAGTAATTTCGGAAGACTTAGGTGGAGATACACCTGTAGTTGAAGTTTCTGCACTTAAAGGTGACGGAGTTGATGATTTGCTTGAAACACTTGCACTTGTAGCAGAAATAGAAGAACTAAAAGCAAATTTTAATACAAATGCTTCTGGGTATATTATTGAATCTCGAATGGAAGTTGGTAGAGGAAATGTAGCCACAGTTATAGTCACAAGAGGTACACTTAAACAGGGTGATTTTCTTTATGCTGGTCAGGCATTTTGCAGAGTAAAATCAATGTTTGATCATAATAACAAAACAGTAAAGTCTGTAGAGCCAGGATCTCCTATAGATATTATAGGATGGGATGAATCACCCACCGCTGGTGATCAATTTGTAACTGTAAAAAATCAAAAAGAAGCTAAGGCAAAAGCTGATGAAAATAAAACTAAGTTAAAAGACCATGACAACTCATCATTTTCAGTTGAGTCCCGAGTAAGCGACATGATGAAGCTTTTACAAGAAGGTGAATTAAATACTGTAAATGTAATTTTAAAAGCTGACACTAACGGTTCTGTTGAAGCTATTAAAGATGGCATTAACAAATTAGCGACAGAGGAAGTAAATATCCAAGTTGTTCATTCTGCAGTTGGGGGAATTGTTTTATCTGATGTTGATTTAGCAAGTGCGACAGAGTCTCTGATTATTGGTTTTAATGTAAGACCAGATAGTCAGGCCAGAAACATGGCTCAAAGTAAAGGTATTGATGTAAGAACATACAATATTATTTATGAATTGTTAGATGATATTTCTGAAGCAGTACTTGGACAAATGACTATAAAAACTGAAGAAGCGATTATTGGAATGGCTGATGTTAAAACTACATTCCGTGCTCCAAAAGTTGGAGTGGTTGCAGGTTCTATAGTTTCCGAAGGTAAAGTGGAGTTAGACGCAAAAGCTCGACTCCTCAGAGACGGAGTTGTAATTTACGAAGGCACCATAGTTTCATTAAGAAGATTTAAAGACAATGTTGAAGTTGTTAATGAGGGTCTTGAGTGCGGTATTGGTTTATCGGATTACAAAGACATTAAAGAAGGCGACACAATAGAAATACTCGGAGAAGTAGAAGTCTAGAAACAAACAATGAGTAATCAAAAACGTGGTGGAAGAATAAATAGAATTAATCCTCTCATTCAAAAAATTATCTCAGATGCTCTTTTAAGAAGTTCTGACCCAATCCTAAATAAAGCAACCATCACTCATGTATCTACATCACCAGATCTAAAGAAGTCAATGGTATTTGTTTCAACACTTGATGGTAAAGAAGGATCTTTAAAGTCTTCATTAGAGAAAAATAGAACCAAAGTACAAAAAGTATTAGCAAGAGAAATGACAACAAAAAATGTCCCAAAAATCATCTTCGAAGTAGATAGCACATTTAATAATGTTCTAAGAATCAATGAACTGTTAGATAGGACTTCTGAGAATGAGTGATCTTTTTAAAGATATTAAAGGAACTTCTAATTTAATAACAGGTCATATTAATCCTGATGGTGATGCTTTAGGTTCTGCTTTAGCTTTTAAATTAATACTGGATAGCAAAGGTGTAGATTCCGACGTATCTTTTGACATGAAAGGAAATGTTCCCTCAAATTTGAATCACTTACCTATTGATTTAATTATTGACAAACCAAAAGAAAATTATGACAGTGTATATGTTTTCGATTGTGGAAATTCAGAAAGACTTGGAGATTTAGAAGGTTTAGCATTAAGTTCTGAAAGAGTCATAGTAGTAGATCATCATATCAATCCTTCCTTTGGTGATATTCAGATTATTGACTCTAAAGCTGCTAGCACTACACAAGTTCTGTACAGAGAAATTATTTCTTCAAACATAGATATTGACAAGAATATCGCTAATTGTCTTATGACAGGATTAATCACAGATACAGGTAGATTTCAATATTCAAATACAGATAATGAAGTATTTGAAATTGCATCAAAACTAATGTTATGTGGTGCTGAACTTACCAGTATTAGTGATAATATTTACGGATCTATTCCCATGAATGCAATCAAACTACAAAGTGAAGTATTGAACAGGATTGAATTACATGAAGAAGAAGAGTTAGTTGTATCGTATGTTTTACAAGAAGACTATCTTAAATACAATATTGAATCTTCTGAAACAGATTTTTTAATTGATTCTATTAGATTAGTAAAAGAATCAAATATAGCTTTATTGTTAAAAGAACAGAAAGATAAATCATTTAAAGGGAGCTTAAGATCTCGCAATGAATTGGATGTTCAACAGGTTGCTTCTATATTTGGTGGCGGTGGACACAAAGCAGCGTCTGGATTTTCTACAAATTTAAGTATGAATGAGATAAAAAATAAAGTAAAGAATGCAATTAAGTCACAAATCTAACTTTTATTTATTAGACAAACCAAAAACATGGACTTCTCAGGATTTATGTACTAAATTAAAAAAAAATTTCAAATTTAAAAAAGTAGGTCATTCAGGCACCTTAGACCCAAATGCTGATGGTTTAATGCTTCTTGCTACTAATGGATATACAAAATTATTTGATTATATCGACAACACAAATAAAACTTATAAAGTAATAGCAATATTAGGTTACTCTTCCCCAACTCTTGATGTGGATTCAGAAATTACTAAACATGATGATATAAGTGCAGTTAAGTTAAAACCTCGAATACAAGAATTTCTTACTAACCTAGTTGGCGAGTCTACCCAGACTCCACCAATTTATTCAGCAATAAAAGTAAAAGGAAAACGATTATATAAATATGCACGTCAAAATCAAGATGTAGAAATTCCTGAAAGAAAAATATTTGTAGAAAGTACTGAATTGTTAGAAGTAATGAATAATAAAGTTACTTTTGAGATAACTGTTAGCAAGGGAACATATATAAGAAGCATTGTTCAGCAATTAGGTGAGTATCTAAATACTTATGCAATAGTAGATACACTTACAAGGACAGCCGTAGGAAATTTAAATATTAATCATAAAAGTCTAAATACAAATGTTGAAGCTATAGATTACAACTCAAAAATAATGTCATTAGATTGGGCAGAAGTTATAAATCTACCAAAAATTGAATTAGATGTGGAAATGAATGAAGCAATTAAGAATGGTCAACTTCTACCTAGAACTATGTTTTCAAATGAAGAAAATTATATAATATCTATCGAGAACAATATTGTGGCAATTTATAAACCTTTTAATGACAAACATTACAAACCAGAAAAAGTACTCTTATGAGAATATATGAGAATTTTACTTCCGCCAATTATATTGATGATGATATTCCAGCTGTATGTATTGGTGGATTTGATGGGGTACATTTAGGTCATCAGGAACTTTTAAAATTTACAAAAGAATCAAGTAATTTATTTCAAATAGTTACTTTTGATATACTTCCAAAAAAATACTTCAATAATGAACATAAGTTACTTACAACTAATAACGAGAAGATTGAATTATTCAAAAAATTTGAACCTAGTAATTTAGTATTTATTAATTTTGAACATGTAATGAAGTTTTCTCCTAAAACTTTTTGTGAGATGTTAAAAAACAATATGAAAGCTAAAAATATTTATGTAGGTAATGATTTTAAGTTTGGTGTAAACCGTGAGGGTGACGTAGATTACTTAATAAAATATTTTGGTGAAGATTCTGTGCATACTATTGATGATTATGAACACAACAATGAAAAAATATCTTCAACATTAATTAAGTCATTTTTAAGCGAAGGTTTTGTTGAACAGGCTAATGATGCTTTGGGTTATGAATATTCTTTAACCGGAACTGTTATCAAAGGTGATCAAAGAGGTTCTCAGATAGGTTTTCCTACTGCAAATTTATACATTGATAATGGTATTCAAATACCCAAAAATGGAGTATACAAAGTAGACGTGCTCTTAAAAGAATACCTTTACAAAGGAATTATGAATATCGGATATAAACCTACGGTATCTGATGGGAACAAGCAAAGTCTAGAAGTACATATTTTTGATTTTAATGATGACATATACGATGCTGTTTTAACAGTACATTTTAAAAAATTTATAAGAGATGAAATAAAATTTTCAAGTATTGATGAATTAATTCAGCAAATATCAAAAGATATTGAAGATATTAATAAAAATTAAATAATCTCACATTAGATATAGCAGCTACTATTATTATCACGAATGAAAACAAAGCAAGAAATTATAAAAGAATACGGTAAATCCGATACAGATACTGGTTCTGCTGAAGTTCAGGTTGCTTTACTGAGTAGTAGAATTGATCATTTAACAGATCATTTGAAAACGCATAGAAAAGACCACCACACAAGAAGAGGATTATTAATGCTTGTTGGTAAAAGAAAAAGGTTACTTCAGTACCTTCAGAATCAAGATGTTCAAAAATATCGTAATCTAATAGACAAACTTGGCTTAAGAAGATAATAAATTTGACTTTGTGTTGTTAATTGAGAGCTTTTGTTGAAAGCTGACAATTAATAACCTTGGTCACGAAAGAGGTTATATGTCGATTGATAATGTAAAAGTAAATATTGGTAATGCAGAAATTGGATTTGAAACAGGTAAATTAGCTCTGCAAGCACCTGGTTCTGTGGTTGTTACTTCAGGTGATACAACAGTTTTAGTGACAACAGTTGCTAACAAAAGCGTAAGGGATGGTATTGATTTTTTCCCTTTAACAGTGGATGTAGAAGAGAGAATGTATTCCGCTGGAAAAATTCCTGGAGGATTTTTCAGAAGAGAGGGTAGGCAAACGGAAAAAGCTATATTAGCTTGTCGATTAATAGATAGACCTCTGCGACCTTCTTTTAAAGATGGTTTTAGATGTGAAACACAAATTATTGCAACGGTTTTAAGTGTTGATAATGAAAATGAATATGATATTTTAGCTCTCAATGCTGCTTCATTAGGTCTTCAATTAGCAGGGGTTCCACTTGAGTCAGCTGTAGGTGCTGTGAGAATGTCTTTAATTAACGACAACTGGGTAGTTCAAGCTACAAATACTGAATTAGAAGAATCAGTTTTTGATATGGTTGTTGCAGGAAGCCTAAACCCTAAAGGTGAAATAGATATTGTAATGGTTGAGGCTGGAGCAACAGACAATGCTTTTAATAAAATTGATGAAGGTAGTGCTGCACCATCTGAAAATATTGTTGCTGATGGAATAGATATGTCCAAAGAATTTATATCGAAATTAATAAAAGCTCAAAAAGAATTAGTTGCTAAAAGAGATATTCCTGAGATTGACTGGCCTATTATTGAAGACTTCTCAGAAGAGTTAAAGTCACAAATTAGTGAAGTATTTGGTTCTGATATTGAAGCAGCAATGGCTATAACAGATAGATCTGAAAGAAGTGAAAAGCAAAGTGAGCTTGAGGAGCAAGCTGTTGAGAAATTCTTAGATGAAGAAGAAGATAATACTAAAGCAATTAAATTAGCTTTCAAATCAATCGTTAAAAACACAGTTAGAGATAGAGTTTTAAGTGGGGGTGCTAGATTAGATGGACGAACACCAACTGATATTAGGAATATATCTGCTGAGATAAACTTACTTCCAACTGTTCATGGTTCTTCATTATTTTTAAGAGGAGAAACACAGGTTTTGAATGTCACAACTTTAGGTATGTCAAGGCTTGAACAGATGCTAGATACTATTGATACAGTCACATCAAAAAGATATATGCATCATTATAATTTCCCTCCATATTCAACAGGAGAAGCTTATCCAATGAGGGGACCAAAGAGAAGAGAAATTGGTCATGGTGCTTTGGCTGAAAAGGCATTGGTACCTGTTATTCCTCCTAAAATTGACTTTCCATACACTATCAGAGTCGTAAGTGAAGCTATTTCTTCAAATGGATCTACTTCTCAGGCTTCAGTATGTGCATCTAGTTTGTCATTAATGGCTGCAGGTGTTCCTATTAGAGAACATGTTGCAGGTATCGCAATGGGGTTAATTTCTAAAGGTGATACCTATGTTACCCTCACAGATATCTTGGGTGCTGAAGATGCTCTTGGCGATATGGATTTTAAAGTTGCTGGAACAAGAAATGTCATTACTGCATTACAACTAGATATGAAAATAGAAGGTCTACCTGCTGATGTATTAAGAAAAGCATTAAATCAAGCTATGGATGCAAGACATCACATACTTGACATAATGGAAGATACAATTTCTGAACCAGCCGAAAGTCTTTCTGGTAATGCGCCAAGACTTGAAACCATTGAATTACCAAAAGATAAAATTGGAGAAGTTATCGGCCCTAAGGGTAAGAATATTAGAAAAATCGAGGAAGAAACTGGTTGTTCTGTTGAAATTGATGATGATGGTATTTTAACTCTAGGTTCTACCGAAGAAGAAGCAATAGCAGCTGGTAAAGAAATGGTTATGTTAATAATCGATCCTCCTGAAGCTGAAGTTGGCGCAGAATATGAAGGAGAAGTAGTTAGTGTTGCAACTTATGGTGCTTTTGTAAATATTCTGCCTGGTAGAGATGGATTATTACATGTATCAAAGTTTCATTCATCCAAAAGAGTAAACAATACTGAAGCAGTTGTTTCTGTTGGGGACAAAATTAAGGTCAAAGTAGATTCAATTGAAAATGGTAAAGTAAGCCTTTCTCCAGTTGAAGATTTAGAAATACCAGAAGAAGCAGAAGGGGGAGAATCGAAAAATTCCCGCGATAGAAAACCTTCGAGATCTAGAAACAGTAACAGTAATAGCAGAGATAAAAAACCAAATAATGATAGAAAATCTTCAAATAGAAAAAGAGTTTCATTCGAAGACGACTTTGAAAAAGGTCTCTAGTTTATTTTCTGTTTCCAGTTAACTTAGTTGGATTTGTAGACTCAGTAGTGACGTAAGCGTCAGGATTGATATCTGATACAATCTTTAAAACTTCTTTAAGTCTTTTT
>JADHQS010000014.1 GCA_016777845.1 Candidatus Actinomarina sp.
CAGCTGATCCAGATACACCGTTTACAAGAACGATGTCATCTTCTGATGCTGTGTAGTCAGAACGGCTACCGCCCAAGTCTTCTGTAATTTCTTCATTGAAGAAGTCAAAAGTTCCAGAGTCAGTACCAGGACCATATAGGTCAAGTGCAACATTAGGGAAAGAGCTTCTAACTTGATTCCAATTAGAAACTGTGCTGTCTGCACCCCATATAGCACCTAACTCTTCAGTTGTTAGACATGTTGCAAAGTCATTTGATGTTGGAACAACAACTGAAAGTGCATCTACACCAACTTGAAGTTCGGTAAATGTAGTACCATTTTCTGCACAGAGATTTCTCTCTGAGTCTTTAATAGGTCTTGAAGCATCAGATATATCTGTTTCTCCAGGACAAAATTTCTTGAATCCTCCACCAGTTCCTGAAACACCAACAGATATTTGAACACCTGGGTTAACAGCTGTAAATTCTTCAGCTACAGCTTGTGTTATAGGGAACACGGTTGAAGATCCATCGATTAAGATTTCACCAGTTAAACCTGAGTCTGAACTTGATGATCCACTGGAAGAAGATGCAACAGTTGTTTGAGTAACTGTATCTTCTCCACCTGATTCCTCAGCTTCTTCAGCAGCATCGTCACTATCGCCACCACAGGCAGCAAGGACAAGTACCATCACAAGAAGCAGAGACCAGAATTTAGATTTTGATCTAATCATGGATTTCCTTTCTTTAATTTAATTAAATTAACTGGTTCCAAGATATTCATGACAGGTAAACGTAAAGTAAACAAAAAATATACGTTCAGTTAATTACTTTTTTTAGATTAAATCTGTTTCTGAAGACCAAGATCCTCTATTGAAAGCAAGTATGTAGTTTTCATATCCTAAAAAATCCTCTTTAAATTCATCTGGAATATTAAAACCCCACCAGTCATCTTTAAACTGACTTCGGTGAGCTTTCATCGAATTAATTTTATGCTCAACATACTTTGTTCCATCAACCTCAACATCTATATCGTCATGTTCACTGCCAATTGGGTTAAATCTATTGAACTCTTCTTCTGAAATAATTCCAGCATCAAACATCTGTTGTCTTCTAGATTGCATTCTTTTTTTAGACCAGGCACTGTAATAAAGACGCTCTGGAATCCATACTTCTTGACCTTCTTTTAGAGGAAATTTATCTAAATCACTAGCTGCAAAGAAGGCTGCGGTTCCAATTCTATGTGTCTGAATATGGTCTGGATGACCATACCCTCCAAAAGGGTCATATGTGATTAAAGCATCAGGTTTATATTTTCTAATTATGTCGACTAGTTTTCCAACAGGATCAAAATAGTTCTGTCTCCAGAAACAATTAGGATCATCATTTTCACTAGTACCCATCATTCCAGAATCTTTAAAACCCATCCATTCATACTCTTTTACACCCAGTGCTTCAAGGCTTGCCTCTAACTCTTTTCTTCTCATTTCAGCGAGTTTAGGAAAAAGCTCTTCTGGATTATCGTAGTTATGAATTTCACCAGCAGAACCATCTGTTGCAGTAGCTACTACTACTCTGTGACCTTCGTCTGCATATTTTGCTAACGTAACTCCAGTCGAGACACTCTCATCATCAGGGTGAGCGTGAAATGCTAGAAGTGATGACATTATTCCTCTGGAAAGGATTTTTTAGCTAACTCTTGACCAATTTCAATAGCTTTTTCGTGATCTCCATCAATCTTTTCTACTAGTTCGCCAAGAACAATTACTTTCTCTCCAGTAATTTGAAGTATTCCACCAGAGATCGCAAAACTTGTTCTTGTATTGTCATGTTCAATAGTGAGTCCACCTGGCATAAGAGTTGCAACAGTTTGTTCGTGACCCTCAAGTATTCCAATCTCGCCGTTAGGAGTTCTTGAAATTACCATGGTCGCATCTCCTGAGAAACAACTCTTCTCTGGTGAAACAACCTCAACAAACATTAAAGGCTTTCTTCTAGTTCTTTAGCTTTGGACATGACCTCATCAAGTCCACCAGTCATATAAAATGCCTGTTCTGGTACAGCATCAAGGTCTCCACTTAAGATAGTATTAAAGGCTTCAACTGTATCTTTAATGGATACGAATTTACCCTCGATACCTGTGAACTGTTCAGCAACAAACATGGGTTGTGATAGGAATCTCTGAATTCTTCTCGCACGTCCAACTATCTGCTTATCTTCTTCTGACAACTCATCAATACCAAGAATTGCAATAATGTCTTGCAAGTCATTGTATCTTTGCAGCACTCTCTGTACTTCTCTAGCAGTGTTGTAGTGTTCATCACCAACAACACCTGGATCCAAAATTCTTGATGAAGAGTCAAGAGGATCAACTGCTGGATAAATACCTAGGTCTGCAATTGTTCTAGATAAAACTGTTCTTGCATCTAAGTGAGCAAAAGCTGTATGTGGTGCAGGGTCAGTAATATCGTCTGCAGGAACATAAACTGCTTGTAAAGATGTAATAGATCTACCTTTAAGAGAGGTAATTCTCTCTTGCAAGAAACCCATCTCATCTGCAAGTGTAGGTTGATAACCCACAGCAGATGGCATACGACCTAACAATGTAGATACCTCAGAACCTGCCTGTGAGAATCTAAAAATATTGTCTATGAACAATAACACGTCTTGCTTTTCTTCATCTCTAAAATACTCAGCCATAGTTAGAGCTGACAATGCGACTCTCAATCTAACTCCAGGTGGTTCGTCCATTTGACCAAATACAAGTGCAGTTTTATCAATAACCCCAGATTCTTGCATTTCTCTAAACAAGTCATTACCTTCACGTGTTCTTTCTCCAACACCTGCGAAAACTGATACACCACCGTGCTGTGTTGCTACTCTGTTAATCATTTCCTGAATTAGAACTGTCTTACCAACACCAGCCCCACCAAATAAACCAATCTTTCCACCTTGTACATAAGGCATTAAAAGGTCGATAACCTTGATTCCTGTCTCAAACATTTCATTTTGTGATGTTACTTCTTCATATGGTGGTGGCTGTCTATGAATTGGCCATCTTTGTTTAACACCAATAGAGCTTGTCTCAACATCTAAAGTTTCACCCCAAACATTAAATATATGTCCAAGCGTTTCCTGTCCAACAGGAACTGAAATAGGAGATCCTGTATCAGAGACTTCAGCACCTCTTCTTAAACCGTCTGTAGCTTGCATAGAAATTGCACGAACCCTTCCCTCTCCAAGGTGTTGTGCAACCTCTAAAACGATTGTGCTTTTGGATCCATCTATTTCTACATCTACTTCCAATGCGTTTGTAATTTCTGGTAAAGAATCTAGTGCGAATGCAACGTCAACAACCGGACCTGCAATTTTTACTACTCTGCCTAAACTATCGCTCATTTATTTTCTCCTTATCCTGCTAGAGCTTCAGCTCCGCCTACAATTTCTGAAATCTCAGTAGTAATCTCAGCTTGTCTAGCTTGATTACTCTTTCGTGATAAAATCTTTATTAATTCCTCTGCATTTTCTGTAGCTGCTTTCATTGCCCTCATTCTTGCTGCATGCTCAGAAGTTGACGCATTAAGTAACGCAGAAAAAATAGTCGCATTTGTATATTTTGGAATAATACTACTTAATACCTTACTTGCTGATGGCTCAAAGGTGTAGCCTCCAACTGAATCTATCTCTTTAGCTATTTGCTCTACTTCAAAAGGGAGCACTGTTTTATAAAGTGCTGTTTGAGTCATCGCAGATTGATACTCTGTATAAACAAGTTCAATTTGATTTGTTTTACCATCATAAAACTCTTGAACTAACGGAGTCATAATCTCTAAAGCATTTTCAAAGTTTGGTTCATCTGTTATACCTTCATAGTTTTGCTTAGGTTCAATATTTCTGTATTTGAAATATCCATTTGCTTTTTTTCCGACAGTTACAATTTCTACTTCGTTATTCAAATTTTCATAGTCAGATTTTCTGATTTCAGCAAGCTTTAAAATATTAGTGTTATAAGCACCAGCAAGTCCGCGATCTGAGGTAATAACAACGAGAGTTATTTTTTTTGTTCCCTTAAGTGTTGGAGAAGTTGGCATTTCTCCGCTACCTGTGAGTTCTTCAACAATTTGAGCAAGTAAGTTTGTGTAATTGTTTGAGGAGGTAAGTCTTTGTTGTGCTTTTACAATTCTAGAAGAAGCAATAAGTTCCATTGCACGTGTTATTTTCTTTGTAGATTTAACACTTTTAATTCTTCTATTTATTATTCGTAATTCAGCACTTGCCATAATCTACTCTTCTTTTTTCTCCAATGTACTTACAAAAGCTTCTACAGCAGCTTTTAATTCATCTACAGGTAATTCACCAGTAGTTTTAATTGAATTAATAACCTCTGAATGTCTTGTTTTTACATAATCAATCAAATCATTCTCTGCTTTCGGTATATCAGCTGGATCAACTACATCAAGAAATCCCTCTGTAACTGCATAAAGTGAAACCACTTGTTCTTCCATGGGTACTGGTCGATACTGAGGTTGTTTTAGTAACTCAACAACTCTTCTACCTCTATCAAGCTGTGCCTGTGACGCAGCATCCAAATCTGAACCGAACTCAGCAAATGCTTCTAGCTCTCTGAACTGTGCGAGGTTAATTCTTAATGGACCTGAAACCTTTTTCATAGCCTTAGTCTGAGCTGCTCCACCTACTCTTGAAACTGATGTACCAGGGTTTACAGCTGGCCTAACGCCAGAGTAAAAAAGTTCTGATTCCAAATAAATCTGGCCATCTGTAATAGATATAACGTTCGTTGGAATGAATGCTGAAACGTCGCCAGCTTTTGTTTCTATAATAGGAAGGCCTGTTAATGATCCCCCACCTAACTCTTCACTTACTTTTGCACAACGTTCTAGTAATCTTGAGTGAAGATAGAAAACATCACCTGGGTAAGCTTCTCTTCCAGGGGGTCTTCTTAAAAGTAAGGAAATTTGACGATATGCAATAGCTTGCTTAGACAAATCATCAAAAACAATTAATCCATGCTCGCCGTTGTACATCCAATGTTGCCCAATTGCTGAACCAGCATAAGGAGCATACATCTGTAATGCTGCAGCAGCAGAAGCAGGTGCGTTCACAATTACAACTTTGTCAAGCACTCCCTCTTTTTCAAATCTCTCTACAACCTCAGCTACAGTTGATGACTTCTGGCCAATAGCAACATAGATACACTTAACATCAGTATCTTTTTGATTTATTATTGTATCAACAGCAACGGCAGTTTTCCCAATTTGTCTATCACCAATAATAAGCTCTCTCTGACCTCTTCCAATTGGAATCATAGAATCAATAGCTTTAATTCCTGTTTGAAGTGGCTCTCCAACAGGTTGTCTTTCTACAACAGAAGGTGCTTGGAGTTCTAAACGTCTTCTTTCAGTAAATTCAATTGGTCCTTTACCATCGATTGGGTTACCTAGCGGATCAATAACTCTGCCAAGAAACCCATCTCCAACACCAATTGAAAGAACTTCGCCAGTCTGCTTAACTGGATTTCCTTCTTCAATATGATTGGAATCCCCCATTAATACAACACCAATGGAATCTTCTTCTAAGTTAAGAGCAACTCCGACAAGTCCACCTGGGAACTCGAGTAGCTCTGAAGCCATAACATTTTCTAAGCCTTTGACTCTAGCTACACCGTCTGCAATAGCTGCAACATGCCCTACTACATCATCTTTTACAGAATCTTTCCAGTCACCAAGTGTAGACTTTAATGAATCTGAAATAGCTTTTGCATCAATATTAAGATCGCTCATTCTACCTACCTTCTAATACAGATTTAATTTCTGAAAACTTTGATGAGAGAAGACCGTCAAAAGTTCTCTCTCCAACACTTATACTTATTCCACCAATTACAGATGGATCGACATCAATGCTTAGCTCTACATCTGTGCCAACTTTATTTTTAATTACTTTTTGTAGTTCTTTTTGAGTTTTATCATCAAGCTCAATAGCTGTAACAACCTTTGCTACTGAAGCTCCTCTTTTACTTGCAATAAAGTTTGCAACATTTGATTCAATATCATGAAGGTTATCTGCATAACCTTGAGAAATAGTGAGTGTGACAAGATCTACCGTTAAAGGTAAAACTCTTGTACTCAATAACTTCTGTACAGCTTCAATTTTTTTCTCAACAGGTATGCCAAAGTTTCTAAAAACATCTAATGCTTCTTTAGAATCTGACAAAGATTTGAAAACTTGGAGGATTTCATTCTCAACTCTCTCTGAATCATCAGAAGATGCAATTATTTCAACTAACCCTTTTGAAAAAGTCTCAACCGACATTGCTATTGCTACCCCATATCCTTTATAAATTTATCAATAAGCTTCTTTTGGTCATCTTTTGACATAGACGATGCAACTTTTTGTGATATCTCCAAAGAGAGATTGGCTACTTCACCCTTTAATTCTGAAGAAACTCTTTCTTTTTCAGCCTCCGAATCAGACTTCGCCTTTTCTAAGATTGCTTCTGCTTCTTTTTTTGCTTCTGCAAGCATATCTTCTTTAATTTTCTCAGCGGCAGCTTTACCTTCATCAATGATTGTTTGAACTTCTGAATCAGCATTTGATACAAGCTTGTCATACTCAGCTTTAGATTTCTCAGCTTCAGCTTTTGTTTCTTCAGCTTCTTTTATCTGACCTTCTATAGCAGAAGATCTTGATTCTAAAGTTTCATTTAATGCAGGTAGTGCCCATTTCCAAATAAAGAAAAATACAATTGCAAAAGCAGCAATGCCAGCAACAAGTTCAGATGTTGCAGGCAAAAGCAGATCAATACCTGAGCTTGATTCTTCAGCTTCTGCTAATAAAAATTCTAAATTCTTGTTCACTCTTTTACTCCTATACCAAAAAGAATAGAACGAATCCAATAAGTGCTAGAGCCTCAGTAAAGGCGATTCCTAAGAACATAGTTGTTCTTACCATACCAGCAGCTTCTGGTTGTCTTGCCATAGCTTGCACGGCATTACCAGCAATTAACCCGATACCAACACCAGGACCAATTGCGGCCAATCCGTACCCTATTAACGCGTATGCAGCTTCCATTTTCCTCCTTATTTATTAATGCTCTGGATGCAGAGACGTTTGTATATACACTGCAGACAACAATGTAAAAATGTATGCCTGCAAAATTGAAACTATTAATTCGAATCCATAAATTCCTAATCCAAGTGTGAACCAAGCTAAGCCAATAGGTGCTTTAGAGAGTATGTAATCTGCGCCACCAGGTTGAACTAAGAAAAAATATGCAGATGCAAGTAGCAAACTGAGCATGACATGTCCAGCAACAAGGTTAGCAAAAAGTCGAACAGCGAGACTAAATGGTCTTACTAATAAAACTGAAACTAACTCTATGACACCCACTAATGGTTTAAGCGCAGCTGGAACTCCTGGAGGCCAAACTAGATGAGAAATGTAGCCAAAACCTTCTTCTTTAATTCCAACAAAAACAAAAATAAAATAAGTAATAAGACTTAAAAATAGCGGCAAAGCCATACGAGATGTAACTGGAAAGTTGATTAGTGGAGCAACTTCAAACAAGTTTCCAACAAGGATAAATAAAAATATTGAGACTAAATAAGGAGTAAACTTTTCTCCACCTCTACCAATTACACCAATAGCTATTTCATCTTTTACAAATGTAAATATTGATTCAACTGCGGATTGGAGTTTTCCAGGTACAACTGATTTTTTTCTTAACCCAAAAAACACAACTAGTACAGGGATTATTGCTGCAAGAAGTATTAAAATCTCAGTTCTTGATATTTGTGTTCCTGCAAAATTACCAAATTCGAATAACTCTTTTACATTTGCAGGTTTGCAAACTACTTCATTTATAAAATCACAAGTTTCAGCTGCTGTTATCATTTGCCCAATCTAAATCTGTGTCTTTTCTCTTTATAACCATAGTCATTTCTATAAATAACATAGTTAAAAAAACAATTGGCACTGTCAGAGACATTGCCAAATCATCAATAGAATAAACGTTTTTTAGTAATAAGAGAAACCCAAATATAAAAATTAATCTAAATACATATCCAAATAACGCAGCAAAATAATAGAAATTTAGAGAGATTTTTGCTGCATAAGACATGATTACTGCTCCTAGAAAAAAACCTGTAGCAACAATTACTGAAGAATAAAGAGAGGTGAGAAATGCTTCTAATGATTTAAAATAAAATAACAATGGAACAATAACATAAATAGGTAAAGATCTAAAAAGCATCCTTTTTGCTAGCTCAATTTCAACGTTCATCTTTTTTATCCTCTAATTTTGCTGAAATATTCCACATTCTTCTATAGCCGTCATAAATTCCAATTAGTACAAATGTTATTACTGGCCAGGGTTCGTATCCAAAAAAGTTTTGAATTACAAGCCCTATTAAGAGTCCGCTTAAAATTGAAGTGGAAAAGGTAGAAACAGGACCAAAATCTTGTAAATTGATTCTTGCTTTAGCCATATGGTTGAAAACTCGTGGCAAGAGATCTAACTTCTGCCTCTAACTCATTTAATTTATTTTCATCTGATCTATTTTTCATTATCTCAGATATGAGAAAACCAACCTGTGATAGTTCGTTTTCTTTCATGCCACATGTTGTTACTGCTGGAGTACCCATGCGTATACCTGAAGTAATAAAAGGAGATCGAGGATCAAATGGTATTGCATTTCTATTTAAAGTAACTCCCCTATTATTTAATAGAATACCAGCATCTTTACCGGTTAATTCTTCATCTACACTTCTTGTATCAACAAGTACTAGATGGTTCTCTGTTCCACCACTAACTACTCTTAAACCTTGATCTTGAAAAGAATCAGCTAGTGCTTTTGCGTTTTTTAAAATTTGTTGTGCATACTCTTGATACTCTTTTGTTAAAGCTTCTTTAAAACATACAGCTTTTGCTGCTATTTGGTTGTTTAGTGCTCCACCTTGAGCACCAGGAAATGTATTTTTATCAATATCCTTGGCGAATTCTTCCCTTGTTAAAATAATTCCGCCACGTGGTCCTCGTAAAGCTTTGTGTGTTGTTGCCGTTACTACATCAGCATATTTTGCTGGATTATCTACAACTTTTCCAGCAACTAAACCGATAAAATGGGCTGCATCAACCATAAAGTGAGCACCAACTTCATCTGCAATTTCTCTGAATTTTTGGAAATTAAGTGATTGTGAATAAGAGGAATAGCCAGCAATTATTAATTTAGGCTTATGCTCTAAAGCCATGTTGTAAACATTTTCCATATCAATTAATTCTGAATCTTCGTCTAGACCATAGCCAACAAAGTTATAAACCTGTCCAGAGAAGTTAACAGGTGAACCGTGTGTGAGATGTCCTCCTTGGTCAAGTGACATACCTAGTACAGTGTCGCCTGGTTCTAATAACGACAAGTAAACTGCCATATTTGCAGATGATCCTGAGTGAGGTTGAACATTAGCATGATCGGCTTCAAATAATTCGCAAGCTCTATCAATTGCTAGTTGTTCTATTTGATCAACAATCTCACAACCCTCGTAATATCTACGTCCTGGGAAACCCTCAGAGTATTTATTAGTTAAAATTGAGCCAGATGCTTCCATTACAGCTTTTGAGGCAAAATTTTCTGATGCTATAAGATGTATATGTGTATTTTGTCTATTTAAGTCATTATTAATTAACTCAGAAATTTCTGCGTCTACATTATTTAGTGATTCTTTGGAAGCGCCTTTATTATTCATAATCTGTATTCTAACAGTAACTTGGAGGCCATTTAAGTGGGCCTTCTCTTAAAATTTCTCCACCCTCGATACGAAAATCTATAATAGTTGATCCACTTCCGTGAACTGAGGCTCCTTCAAGATATTCTGCAATACGTACACCAAATATCTCTTCTGCTTCTGTATTGCTAGTAACGTCATTTTCACCAGAACGGTTTGCACTTGTAACTGCGAGTGGTCCAGTAATTTTTAATAATTCAATTGCTAGTTCATTATCGGGAACCCTGACCCCAATTGAAATTGGATTTTTTGTACCAACACCGTCAGCAAATTCCTTTGTTGTCTCTACGACTATCGTTAGTGGTCCTGGCCAATAAAGCTCCACAACTTCAGGAATTGTTGATACTATATCAAGTTTTTGTAATTCATAATATGAAGAAACAAGTATAGATAAAGGTTTATCTTCGTCTCTACCTTTAAGTTCAAAAATTTTATTTACAGCTTCCTGACTGTAAGGATTAACGCCAATTCCATAAACTGTCTCTGTTGGAATACCTACAACTTGATTATTATTTATTGCTTTAACTGCAAGATTCAATTTATCGTTTAGCAATTATATACCGATCTCTTTCAACTAGGTCCTTCTCTAATTCTACTTGCTGCCAATTGGAAAGATTACTCAAAATGGTTGTTCCATGGCTAGTGTCGACTTCTAAAAAAAGGGTAAGGTTTCTTAGATCTTTTTCCTCGATTTCTTTTATTAATCTATTGATATGCAAAAGTCCATCAATCCCACCATCAAGAGCTACCAGTGGTTCATAGTCCACAACTTCAGACTCAAGTCTAGAGAGAGTTTCTGTTGGAATATAAGGTAGATTTGCAACAATTATGTCATAATCTGCTTCATCAACGCCACTTAAAAGATCTGATTGAAATAAATTAATTTCTAAATTATTAATTTCAGCATTCTCTTTTGCTAAATCTAATGCTTCAAGGGAAATATCACATGCATCAACTATTGACTCTGGATATAATTTTTTCAGCATAAGTGCAATACATCCAGTTCCAGTACCCACATCCAAGATTTTTTTTGGATTATCAGACTTATTTTTAATTAACTCAATTAAAAACTCTGTTTCAGGTCTTGGGATCAAACACCGTTGGTCAACATTAATTTGAATACTATAGAAAGGAATGTATTCCTCTATGTATTGAAGGGGCTCACCATTCAGTCTTCTGGTGAGTAGCTCTGTATAGGTTAAATGATAATCTGACTGTGATCCAGTAATTTCTTTTGCTTTTTCTCTGAGTCTTGCCAGTTCATGCTCAGGAATTTGTTGGATGTTCATTATTCTTCTAGATTGGCAAGTCTTGAAGCTTCATTGTCTGCAATCAAGCCAACAACAAATTCTTCTAGGTCTCCATCCAAAACTTGGTCTAATTTTTTTAGGGTCAAGTTTATCCTGTGATCTGAGACTCTATTGTCTTTGTAATTATATGTTCTTATCTTGTCTGACCTCTCACCGGAACCGACTTGTTCTTTTCTATCTTTGGCACGTTCTGCTGCAGCTTTATCTTGTTCGGCCTTTAGAAGTCTTGCCCTTAATATTCTCATTGCTTGATTTTTATTTTTTAACTGTGATTTTTCATCCTGACTGGTAACAACTAAGCCTGTTGGTATGTGTGTAATTCTTACTGCTGAATCAGTTGTGTTAACACTTTGTCCACCCGGACCGCTAGATCTATAAACATCAATTTTTAAATCACTATCAACGATATTTAAATCAACCTCTTCGGCTTCAGGAAGTACTGCCACAGTCGCTATTGAAGTATGAACTCTCCCCTGTGATTCAGTTTTAGGAATCCTTTGAACTCGATGCGCCCCTGCTTCAAATTTAAGCTTTGAAAACACCCCTTTTGACTTTATTGCAAAAATTATTTTACTGTAGCCGCCCTGGTCTGATGCAGTAATTTCTATAGGTTCCACATTCCAAGCATTTCTTTCCGCAAAACGGGTATACATTTTATACAAATCACCCACCCATATCGCTGCCTCTTCCCCACCAGCTCCAGGTCTAATTTCAACTAATACATCCTTTTCATCTAACGGATCTTTTGGAAGAAGTGACACTTTAATTTTCTTTACTAATGGTTCTAGTTTATTTTTATTCTCAGTGATGATTGATTCAAACTCACTTTTCATATCTTCATCATCTTCAGAGTTTATAAGCTCAACAGCATCATCATTCTCAGAAATAATTGTTTTCCATTCGTTAAATAAATCAACAATTATAAGGACATCACTATGTTTTTTAGCAATTTCAGCATAACCTTTTTGGTCCTTAGAAATATCTATTTCTGAGAGTTGTTTTTCTATTTCTGGAAGTGAATTTTCAATTGCTTTTAGCTTTTCGTGTAATGAATTATCCAACCTTTACCTCGTTTGCTTGTGCAGTAATCCCTTCAAACAATTTTGTATTTTCAGAATTTTCAACACAGTTTGCCATTGATAAAATAGCCACTTCAATTTGATCATCAGAAGGTTTTTTTGTTGTAATAAACTGTGTCCAGATACCAGGAGCTGCAAAAAATTTTGCAATTAATGAATTACTATTTGCAAAGTTAAATTTCAATATCTCATAAGAAAGCATTGATACCACCACAACATGTAAAATTCTAGTCACCGCAGTCAAAACAATATTGACGTTTGGGATAAATGGAAGGGTTAATAAGCTAATAAAAACTATTAGAAAGAGAAAAGATGTTCCACACCTTATGTGTTCTTTTGGAAAGGTTTTTACATCATCCATAGTAAGAGATTTTTTAGCTTCATAAGAAGCTATTGTCATATGCTCAGCCCCATGATATTCGAATAACTCTTGTGCATCTTTAGTTCTTCCTATGAGATAAATATAAACAATAACTATAAGTCCTCGAAGTACCCCTTCTAAAACACCAGTCAATGATTGAGAATAATTAACAGTTTCTACCAACAATCGAGGTCCCGCTATAAAAATTAATAATATAGATATCAAAAATGAGTAGGTCATAATTTTTGACAATAAGCTTTCTTCATATTCTTCAAAGTCAGAATAAATCTGATCTGAAAGCGTTATTGCCTTAAATCCAACATACATTGAATCAATGAGTGCTCCAAAGCCTCTAATTAATGGGGCTGACCAAAATTTGTTTCTTTTTATTAATGGGATTCTTTCTTCATAATATTTGTGGAGTTTATTATTTTTATCCCTGATTCCTAAAGACCATCCTTTTGGGCTTTGAATCATGACACCACCAATTACTGCTTGGCCACCATATGCAATATCTTGTTCAGACATAAGAAATTGAAATTAATAAAGTTATTCTTCTTCTTGAGAAGAAGTTTCTTGTTTTGGTGCTTGTCTGGTACTTGTAGATCCGTACCTTTGCTTAAACCTTTCGACTCTACCTGTAGAGTCAACTAATTTTTGCTTACCAGTAAAAAATGGATGGCTAGCAGATGAAATCTCAAGTTTTACTAATGGATATTCGTTTCCATCTTCCCATTGGATAGTTTCGTTTGTTTTAATAGTTGAACGAGTAAGAAACGCAAAACCAGCGTCATCGTCTGAGAAAACAACTTCTCTATAATCTGGGTGTATACCTTGTTTCATAGTTCCACTTTACAATAATACTTTTATTACTTTACAAGATTATTTTGCTTTTGCGACATCCTTTAAGAATGAATCATTACTTTTTGTTTCTTTTAGTTTATCGATTAAAAGTTCAGTAGCTGCTCCTCCTTCAAGGGCTACCAAGACTCTTCTAAGAGCCCAGAGAGACTCAAGTTCTTTTGGAGATACGAGTCTTTGCTCTTCTCTAGTTCCTGAAGGTGTAACGTCAATAGCTGGAAATACTCTTTTATCTGCAAGCTGACGATCAAGACGTAACTCCATATTTCCTGTACCTTTGAATTCTTCAAATATAACTTCATCCATCTTTGAACCAGTCTCTACAAGTGCTGTTCCAAGAATTGTTAAGCTTCCTCCACCTTCAATATTTCTCGCAGCACCAAAGAATTGTTTAGGAGGAGTAAGAGCTGTTGAGTCAACACCACCAGAAAGAATTCTTCCACTAGCAGGTGTTGCTAAGTTATGAGCCCTAGCTAAACGTGTGATTGAGTCCAGAAGAATAACAACATCCCTTCCTTCCTCAACCAATCTCTTAGCTCTTTCAATTGCCAATTTAGAAACTTGCGTGTGCTCCTCTGGAGGTCTATCAAAAGTAGAAAATACAACTTCACCATCAACTGATCTCTGCATGTCAGTTACTTCTTCTGGTCTCTCATCAACCAACACAACCATTAGGTAAACCTCTGGATTATTGGTGGTTATTGAATTTGCAATTTCTTTAAGAATTGTCGTTTTACCAGCTTTTGGTGGAGATACAATTAAACCTCTTTGGCCTTTTCCTATTGGTGCAATCAAGTCTATTATTCTCGGAAGAATTTTTTCAGGTTTTCCATCCAATTCAAGTTTTAATCTCTCATCTGGAAACAGAGGGGTTAATTTATTAAAATCTACTCTTCTAGCAAGTAGTTCAGGATCTGCGTCGTTTACAGTGCTTGGTTCAATAAGTGCAGGATATTTTTCTTTTTGTCTAGGCGCACGAATTGGTCCAGAAACCAAATCTCCTTTTCGCATTCTAAATTTTTTAATGAGTCCTGCTGAGACGTAAACATCATCTTCACTTGGCTTGTAGCCATTACAGCGCAAAAAACCATAACCTTCTGGAAGAGTATCAAGAAGACCATCTCTAGTATCACCTTTTTTAATTTCACTATCTCCAGAACTTACCACAGAAGGTCCATCATCATCACTTGATTTACTAATGACTTCTGCTACTTCGATTTCTTCTGCATCTAAAATTTCATCACTATGTTCAACTAATAAATCAATTAGTTTTGCTTTTTGTAACCCTTTATGCTCAATTCCTAAACTATCAGCTATTGACCTAAGGTCTCCTACAGATTTTGATTGTAATTGTGATCTTGCTGACATTCTTTCTCCTATATAAAATCATGTTTTTGGAATGATTTGTGAATTGTTTTGTCTGAAAGACATATTCATTATATACATATTTATACTAAAAAGATAATTTTTAAAACTTTTTTGAAAAAGAGTAAGTTACAGCAAAAACCATACTTGTTAAGTAATATATGAGCCCATAAATAGCTACTTCAGGCAACTCTAAAGCAATTGAGATACCAAGTACTATTGGAAAATTCTGACATAATGCTTCAATTTGTAAAGTCTTGGCATTGGTAATGTCAATTTTTGAATATTTGATAAGGATTCTACTTAACACAAATATGGCAAGCATAGAGGCTAGAGAGATCAATAATCCTTCTTGAATATTATCAAGTATGTAAGTTGCCAAATCTACGGGTGTCCAGACTGAGACAACAGCAATTAAAATTTTTAGAAATTTATCAAGTGGGTTAAGAATTAAATTTGAAAATTTTGGAAATTTTGTTTTTACAATCATACCAAAGACAAAAGGAGTGAAAATAAACAAAATAAGCTGAATAAGTGTTTCAACTATGTCAATACTAAATTCACCTGACCTGGAAGTTACTACTGATAACCAAAAAGTAATTGTTAATGGAGAAATAATTGATACAAAAGAAGTTAAGAAAACTGACAATGGTACATTACCATTTTTTATATGTGTTAGTAAGGCTGATACGTGTCCTCCCGGAACAATAAGTACAACGACTGCAGCTATTGCAAATAAAGAGTTGGTAAATAAATCCGAGACGAGAAGGCCTATTAAAGGTAGTAGTAAAAGTTGTATGCAAAAACCATAAATAAGTGATTTTTTTTCAGAAAACAATACTTTGAACTGTTCAAAATTACTATTCAGTCCTAAAAAATAAAATAAAACAGGAATAAATAAAGTAACGATATTTAATGGTAATGAATTGTTTACTGCCTCAGACATATTGTTAAATATATCAAATATTTTATGAGTTTGTACAAACCTCTAAATATTCTTTCAAATACTGAGTCTCTTCATTTGAAATATCTCCAGAATCGCGATAATGATTGTACGAACCACCAAAGTAAAGTACCAAGGCATCGGCAAATTTTTCCTCTCCACCAAAATAATCTTGAGCTTCTGCTCTGTAGCTTGTTTTGGAGGGGGTGTTGCAATCTCTTGTTATAAATGACAGAGCATGAGAGGCTTCATGGAGTAAGACATCGTAGTTGTTTCCTGATTCAAAGGCTCTATTTGAAATCCATATTGACATAACCCAATCCGAACCAGTACTTCCATTAGGATATGTTCCAGATGAATCCCACACTCCGTATGGACACCTGCCTATGTCAATTTTCGCATTTTGATGGCAACCATTAATATATTTAACTTTCCCATTTAGTAATTTGTATAAAGCTTCGGGTAATGATTGTACTAAAGACTCCAATAAAAATTGGTTTTCACCTTCAAATCCATCGTAACTTTTGAAAGGTCCATAATAGATTTCAACAACTGTTGTTGTAGTAGTTGTAGATGTGGTTGTTGTAGAGGTTGAAGTTGTTGTAGTTGGTGGTGAATAATCTGTATAACATAAATCATATGCTGATAATTGGTCACCATTTGGTTGTTCGCTGATGATATTTATTTCAATAATGTAACTAGCCGCTACATTGCTATCTGTATTGTCGATTTGGTAAGAGTAAGAGTTGCTCGTGTATGCTGTTGGAAAAGTAATTAAGTCTGCATTATCTTCTTTTGTAAAGAATACTCTATTGAAATTAGCATCATCCTTTTCAACCAAAATGCCAATATATACTATATCTCCAGTACCAGCTTCAGCGGTCCACTCTAGCTCATAAATATCAACATTAATAACTTCAGTTGGGCAATTTGTAATTAGAACTTTTGGAGGTTCTAAATCTCCAATAATTGGTTCTGGAGCTGTAGTTGTGGTGCTAGTTGTAGAAAACGATGAGGTTGTGGTAGTTTCTTGTGTTGTTGTTGTAGTAGTTGTGGTTGTTGTACTTTCATTATCTGCTGAGAAAAAAAATAACATCCCTGCGCTCAGCATAAAAAGAACCAAAAAATAAATAAAAATCGATCTATCTTTCAATTTTATTCCTTCTCTTAATCAAGAGCCCAAAGAATAATAAGATGAAAATGTAAGAAAGTATTACAGTTAGGAATATTAGCAAAGAGGGTCCCATGCTTATTAACTCTTCTTGCATGTTAAAAAATTCACTTCCATCTGGAAGAATTAATATTCTTATAAATAACCAAATAGATACAAAGAATGAAATTAACGAAAGTAATTTATATGGACCTTTCGAGTCTTTAATAGATTCAATTAATTCATTTCCACCTCCTGGAATACATTTAAATACTGCTCCTTCTAGACACATGAGGTAAGTTAATGCAGAGATAGCTGTAAAAACAGGTGAGTTTAATACTATTTCTGATGAGGTCATGTAAAAGAACAAATAGCCCACTACAACAAGAAAAATAGATGAAAAGAATTTAGGTGAGATTTTTACACTTGATCTTGTATATATTATTTGAGTTGTTGCAAAAAAACCAAATATAAAACCAATAGGAAGATCAAAAAATATAAAAGTCAAGGTGGATAGTAGTGCAAAAAAAATAGCTTGTGGTGACCAATTAACCATCACCTCCTGATTATGAGCAAATTTCTCAATCAAACCCTCTATACCTTCATAGGAAAAAGTAACTACTATTAATCCAACAAAAGCGGCCAGAAATATAGCTAAATTTTCTGTATCTAGTGATAAATTTGCACCTTCCTCAACATACCCAAGTAAAAAAGCAGTGGTAATTAGAACAAATATTGTTTTTAAAGTATTTATTAATTTTGATTTAAATCCTGGTGAAAACTTTCTATAGTCTTTAGTTTTATCACCCAAAAGTTTATTAAACCATTCTTGGATTATTAAAACTAAATAGAAAAGAAATATAGTAATTGTTGATATAACTACTACCAGTGCATTTTGCTGTTGGTCATTAAAATCAATATCGCTGAATAATGGGATGTTTTGAATTAAAGGATTACTAATTTCTGTTTGAAAAAAACTCGTAGTTTCATCTGGTGTCTCCTCAGGAACAATTACTACCTGTGGAATCGTAGTAGTAACTTTTATCGGAAGTGTTGTTGTGGTGGTAGTTGTAATTACTTGTTGTATTGTAGTTGAAGGAATGCTTTCAATAAAAGAAGAGTTGTAATATTCTGTCGTTTTAAATTCTACACAAGTCTCTGCTTCACAGGAAGGACCTGTTATTTCAACTAAAGTTGTGTTCTGTATTGATATTGTCACTTTAACTTCACCTGGAAAACAACACAGTTCAATCCGACCAGATTTATCTACTAACTCATAGCGGTCGATAGAGTCATCATGGAAAATTTCTAAGATAATTATTTCATACTCATCCGTAGAAATATCCCAGTTAATTTCTATGGCTTCACCGACAGTTCGAGAGACCTGTACTGAAATATTTTCTTGATCT
>JADHQS010000015.1 GCA_016777845.1 Candidatus Actinomarina sp.
ATACAACTCGTTTTCGATAAAAGTAGTGACGTAGATACAAAATTGAAAAACGAATTCTATATTTCAATTAACGGATCATTCAAAAAAAGAAATGAAAATCTAATAAATGATAAACTTTTATTAGGCGACTATGAAATAGAAGTAATAGACCTCAAAATTATTAATCAAAGTAAAACACTTCCATTTCAGATTGAAGATTCTATAGAAACTGATGAAAATATACGTCTGAAGTATAGGTATTTAGATTTAAGACGACAACCTATGAAGGTTAATATCATGACACGATCGAACACTTTTAAAAGTATTAGATCAATTATGAATCAATTAGATATATTTGAAATTGATACACCAACGCTTATTAAATCTACACCAGAAGGGGCAAAAGATTTTCTAGTTCCTTCACGTAAATCTCCTAGTAATTTTTATGCGCTACCACAATCGCCACAAATGTATAAACAGTTATTTATGATGGCAGGTTTCCCTAATTATTATCAAATAGCTAAATGTTACAGAGATGAAGATTCTAGAAAAGACAGACAACCAGAATTTACTCAATTAGATTTGGAATTTTCTGATGCAAATCCCCAATTAGTAAAATCAAAAGTTGAAGAGATTGTAAAATTTGTATTTAGTGACGCTTATGATTGCAAAATTAAAACACCGTTCAATACATTAACATATGAAGATGCAATTAATTTATATGGTACTGATAAACCAGATTTGAGAATTGAAGAAACAATTTTTGACATTACACATATTTTTACCAATACTTCTATTAATTTTCTAAAGGATATATTGTCTTCACAAGGCACTATTAAAGCTTTACACACAAAGGAATTATTAACTCGAAAACAAATAGATGATTTAGACACTGAAATTAAAGATTTAGGTTCTAATGGTTTAGGTTGGTTTAAAATTGAAGACACTACTATCAGTGGTCCGTTAGCAAAATTATTAAGTGACAATGAACAATCAAAATTACTTTCATACGGATCAGGTACTTTATTATTTCAAGCAGGAATTATTAAAGAAATTGCAAACTACTTAGACCTAATTAGAAAGACGGTATTTCAACCCTTAAATAAAGAATTTTATTCTTTCGTCTGGATTGAAGATTTTCCATTTTTCGAGGTCGAAGATGGTGTATTACAACCATCTCACCATCCTTTTACTTCACCTAAAAGCAATGAAATATTCAAGGATGATCCCACTAATGCAACAGCACTTCATTATGACCTCGTATTAAATGGAGTAGAACTTGGCTCTGGCTCTCAAAGAATTAATAATCCTGAAATACAAACTTTAGTTCTTGAAAAGTGGGGTTTAAGTAAAGAGGAAATCTCAGAAAGATTTGGGTGGTTTATAGAAGCTCTTTCATACGGAACACCTGTTCATGCTGGCTTCGCTATAGGTATAGATAGACTTATCGCTGAAGTATTAAATCAACCATCTATAAGAGACGTTATACCATTTCCTAAAACACAATCAGGGTTAGATCCTCTTACAAACGCTCCAGCTAATATTGAAGAAGAAGTTCTTAAAGAATATAATCTTAAATATATAAATAAAGATGAATAGTAATAAAATACGAGAAAGCTTTTTAAGTTTTTTTGAGTCAAAAAGCCACAATATAATTCCTTCATCTTCACTGATTCCTCATGACAATTCACTTTTATTTACGGCTGCAGGAATGGTTCCTTTAAAAGATTATTTTTTGGGTAATAAAAAAACAAAAACTCCTAATATGGTCTCTTCACAAAAATGTATAAGAACTATTGATATAGACATCATTGGAGAGACTGATAGACATTTATCTTTTTTTGAAATGTTAGGCAATTTTAGTGTAGGTGAGTATTTTAAAGAAGAAGCAATTAAATATTCTTACGAATACATAACAGAGGTTCTTAAAGTAGATAAAGATAAATTGTGGTTCACTGTCTATAAAGATGACTATGAAGCATACGATATCTGGAAAAACGTCATTGGTGTACCAGAAGAACGTATCCAAAGAGGAAATGAGGATAATTTCTGGCATATGAACATACCTGGACCGTGTGGACCATGTTCGGAGATATTCATTGATAGAGGTTCGAAATATGGCAAAGATGGCGGCCCTATTGGTGGTGGTGAAGATAGATTCATTGAAATTTGGAATTTAGTATTTATGGAATCTATTCAAGACAAACCATTTCAAGTTATAGATGAACTACCCAAAAAAAATATAGATACCGGTATGGGACTTGAAAGAATCGCAATGATAATGCAAGAGAAAGATAATTTATTCGATACTGATTTATTCAAACCATTACATGATGCATTATTAACAAAAATAACTGTAAAAAACAGTAAGTATGAAAAAATAATTATTGATCATATTAAATCATCAACGTTCATGATCTCTGATGGTGTAGTACCAACTAATGAAGGAAGAGGTTATGTACTAAGAAGATTGATAAGACGAGCTATTAGAGCATACAATCAATTAGTTTCATCAAATTCAAGCCTTACTTTCTTGATAGAAATAGTAATTGATATGTATACATCTTCATATCCAGAACTCCTAGACAATAAAGATAAAATTTTAAAGTTATTTAAAAAAGAAGAAGAGATATTTCAAAAAACACTTAATAAAGGATTACTCGAAATTAACAATCTAATATCTTCCAATAAATCAATAACTCCTAAAGATGCATTTTATTTATTTGAAACTTTTGGATTCCCTTACGAGCTTACTAAAGAAATATCTACAGAAAATAACATTGATATTAATGACGAAGACTTTTATAAGTTATATGATGATCACAAGGAAAAATCTAAATCTGAAAAATCATTAGGAAATGAGAATATGGATATAGAAGTTGAGTTGAATGAATTCGTTGGTTATGAAAAAACAGAATCTAAATCAAAAATATATCATATTGAAACTTATGATGATAAATTTATAATCTTTACCGAACAAAACCCATTTTATTACGAGGCTGGGGGACAAATATCAGACAAAGGTGTAATAAAAATAGATAATAATTCCATTGAAGTAATAGATGTTTTTCAAGCAAGCAATGGTGCAACTGGTCTAATCGTTGATTCAGATATTTTCAAGGTGGATCATGAAGTGGAACTATCCGTTAACAAAAGTTTTAGATCTGGTGTTTCTAAAAGTCATACAGGAGCACATATAGTCCATTCAGCATTGCGTAATATTCTTGGTGACCACGTTGCTCAAGCTGGTTCAAATGTTACACCTGGTAAATTTAGATTTGATTTCAGCCATACTGAAAAGGTTTCTCAGGAGGAGTTAGATGAAATATTTACCCTATCTAATAGTGCAGTATTTGAGGACTATGAAGTTAATACCAATATTATGAATATTGATGAAGCTAAAAATGAAGGTGCGTTAGCTTTTTTTGGTGACAAATATGATGATGACGTACGAGTTGTAAATATTGGTGATTTTTCAAAAGAATTATGTGGTGGAACACATGTTCATAATTCACATGATGTCGGCCTTATTGTGCTGTTACAAGAATCTTCAATTGGATCAAACCTTAGAAGGGTAGAGATGCTTTCAGGTAAACTAGCTTACGAATTTTTATCTGAAGCATACAAATCATATAAATCTGTATCGAATATTTTAAAGGTAAGTGTTGACGATATTCAAAATAAACTTAAATCACAATTAGAAACATTAGAAACTTATGAAGAAAAATTTAAAAAAGTTAGAGAACAAGAAATATCAAATCTTGTGAGTAATATTGATGAACACATAGAAGAAATAAATAATTACAAAGTTTATATTGATGAAGTATCTCTCGATACTGCAAATGAACTTCGTAATTTAGCACTACAAATAATCAATGAATCTAATGTCGATATAACTTTAATATATGCCTCTATCAATGGAAAAAATTCTATAGTAGGAGCAACAAAAAATAATGTATCATTAAATATTTCAACTTTAGTTACAGAAGTATCAAAATTATACGGTGGTGGGGCATCCAAAGATCCTAATCTATCAATAGGTGGAGGTCCTAATAATTATAAAACAGCTGATGCATTGAAATTGGCTAAAGAGCTAATTCTTAAAGAAAAGTAATTTTGAACAATATTTTATCCATTGATTTTGGCGAAAGGTATCTTGGTATTGCTGTAAGAACTGAAAAAACTAGAATACCTATACCAATAAATGTTGTTGATTCAAAAAATGATGAACCAATTTCTGTCGTAAAGAAGTATGTTAATGAGTATCAGATTCAATTAATTGTTGTTGGATATCCTATAGGCTTAAATAATTCTGAAAATCGTATGACAAACTTAGTTGATCAGTTTATTAACGAGTTAGATACATTAAATTTAGAGGTTCATAAAATAGACGAAAGATTATCTTCAAAACTTTTTAATAACATTAAAAGTGACAGAATTGATGATCTTTCAGCGTTGGAAATATTGGAAAGCTATTTGTCTCAAAATGAATAAATTTTATTTAAAAAATCGAGTATATATTCAATTATTTGTCACCATAGTTTCAATATTCACTTTTTATAACATTGTTACGACTTCTGCTGATTCTATTAAAAGCAGCGATAATATCAATCCTATTTCAGAAACTAATGTAGAGATTATTACTGTAAACATACCTCAAGGATCTGCAGCTGCTGAAATTTCGAGTATTCTTGATGCAACTGGAGTGATTACATCAAAATTAGCTTTTGAATTATATTTAAGAAATGAAAATTTGACTGATAAACTACGTGCTGGCACCTACGAACTTCCTAATAATTTATCTTATGAAGATTTAACAGGGTTATTGTTAAAAGGTCCTCCATTAAAGACATACACAATAACTATCCCAGAAGGTTTATGGATTTCTGAGACTCTAGAAATTTTATCAGCACAAACAGGTTATGAAGTTATTCAACTTCAAAATTCATTAACCTCTGGACAAGTTGTAAGTAAACATTTAACAGAGCAACAATCTCAAGTATTACAAAATTGGGAAGGGTTACTTTTTCCAAATACCTATCAAATTGATATAGAAGCTAATGGAGAAGATATTCTCCAAATTTTAGTAGATGAACTTGAAGCAAGGTACGATTCACTACTATCAACAAGTTCCATGCCAGAATGGATTAATAATGCAAATGAGTTTTTTACTATTGCAAGTCTTATAGAAGCTGAAGCAAAATTAGAAGAGGATAGGCCATTAGTATCATCTGTTATTAAAAATAGACTTGAAGAAGAAATGTTATTACAAATTGATGCAGCAATTCTTTACGCACTACAAAAAAGAAAATCACAAGTTTTATTAATAGATTTGCAAGTTGATAGTCCTTACAACATTTATAAATATACAGGTTTGCCACCAACACCAATATCCGGATTTGGTGAGAGAGCTATGCAAGCAATTTTCAACACACCTGAAAATGATTTTATATACTATCTATTAACAGATGTAAATGGAAAAATGACTTTTACAAATAATTATGAAGAATTCATAAACTTAAAAAATAAAGCAAAAGAAGAAGGGGTAATTCCATAATGGTATCAACTAATGATATGAGACCTGGTCAATCAATAATTGTCGATAATATGTTATATCAAATACTTGAATATCAACATGTAAAACCAGGAAAAGGTAAAGCATTTGTAAAAACTAAACTTAAAAATTTATCAAATGGTGGAAATATAGAAAAAACTTTCAGAGCAGATGAAGATGTACAACAAGCATTCATAGATAAACAATCATTTCAATTCCTCTATAGCGACTCAAATGAATATTATTTTATGAATAATGAATCATTTGAACAAATTTCAATAGACAAATCTGTTCTTGATGGACAAGAAATGTTATTAAAGCCAAATGAAGAAGTAACTATTGCAATGCATGATAATAATCCAATAGATATTATTCTTCCAACAACAGTAACTTTACAAGTTACAAAATCAGAACCTGCGGTAAAAGGTGATTCAATTAACTCATCTACAAAAGAAGTTATGTGTGAAACAGGATTTACATTGCAGGTACCTATGTTCATAGAAGAAAATGAATTTATAAAAATTGATACTAAAACCAAAACTTACATAACTCGGGCATGAAAAATGATTTTAGACATTTCTGTCTTGTTTCATTATTTTCAGTAGATGAAATCGCTACTGTAGAATTAGTTGATAATGACCTATCTGAGAATCAAGTTTTGAGAGCAGAGCAATTATTACAAAATACTAAAGCTAATATTGACACAATTTTTAATGTCTTAGAAGAAAATTCTCTTAATTGGAGTGTTGAAAGGATTGGAAAAGCTGAAAAGACATCTCTTATTCTTGGTATATCTGAAATAATGTTAAACCTAACTCCTTTTAAAGTAATAGTTTCTGAATGGACTAAATTGACAGATAAACATGCTTCATCGGACGGTGCAAAGTTTGTTAATGCTATCCTAGATAATATAAGTAAAAATCATGAATTTACATAAAGAAATACAAAATATTAAATTAAAAAGAGATCACTTTTTAAAATCGTTCTCTCCGAGTGAAATATCGACAAATGATATTGTAATTGCTTCAAAAGATATTAATTTACAATCAATAAGAGTTCACAAATTTCTTACAAGTACGGGTGAGATGGGTAAGGTGGCTACTGCAAAATTTCTAGATACAATTAATTTAACTGAAAATACTAAATTAATTGAATTAAATAACAAACAAATAGAAGCAATTATCGAATATGTTAAGCGATAAATGATATATATAATTACAGGTCCCTCAGGAGTCGGTAAAAATACAATTATTAATGAACTGTCGAATCATTTAGATTTTTACTTTTCAGTTTCGCACACTACAAGACCCCGTAGAGAAAACGAAATTGATGGTAAAGATTATTATTTTATTACAGAGGATGAGTTCAAAAATTTAATTAAGAGCGATCAAATGATTGAATATGAACAGTATGGTGATTTTTATTATGGAACCAGTAAGAAAGAGCTCTCAAACGATTCCTCAATAATAATTTTAGATCTTGAAGTTAACGGAGCCACGAAACTGTTAGAGGAGAATAATAATTTTAAAGGAATATTTATTGATATAGATGACTATGAACTTATTAATAGACTTAAAAATAGAGGTCACGATTCAACTTTTATTAAAAAACGTATGCAGTTAGCTAATCTACAGCGAGAAAAAAAAGAATTGTACCAATATCATGTCGACAATGAAGATATAAAGACTTCCGTAAATCAAATACTTGATATAATATATGAATTGGAGGAATCATGATAAAACCACCTATTGAAGAATTACTAAAAGAAACACCCGGTAGATTTGCATTAGTTATAACTGCTGCACGTAGAGCAAGAAATATTAACTCATATTTTAATCAACTTGGCGAAGGTATTGGTGCGTACACACCACCTCAAGTACAAAGTTTAAGTAGAAAACCTCTAACTGTTGCATTTGAAGAAATAGCAGCAGGAAAGGTCGAAGTTTCAGACCAGGATTAATGAAAAAGAAAATACTACTTGGATTATCAGGTAGTGTTGCATGCTCTAAAGCTGAATTGTTCGTTAAACAGAATTCAGAAAAGTATGAATTTAAACTCCTTTCTACTTACAGTGGATTAAATTATCTATCTGAACAATTCATAAAATCTAATACTATATATTCAGATTGGAGTGAATTAACAGGATCGCCACATATAGAGCTAGCTAGATGGGCTGATGAAATTATTATTTATCCTGCATCAGCAAATTTAATATCTAAAATTTCATTTGGAATTGCAGATGATTTACTAACATCCACACTATTAATGTTTTCAAAACCAATATATATATGTCCAGCAATGCATGAGGAGATGTACATGAATTCCCAAATTCAATCTAATGTTTTAAATCTATCAAAAAATCATTATATTGTAGGTCCAAGGCATGGGAATTTGGATATTGGCGACAAGGGATTAGGTAGGCTTATAGAACCGGATGAATTATTGAGAATACTAAATAAGCTAAACGGTAAAATTATCGTTACTTCAGGGCCTACATATGAAGAAATTGACGATGTAAAAGTTATAACAAATAAATCTTCAGGAAAACAAGGTAGAGCGTTAGCGGTTGAACTAAGCGCAAGAGGTTATGAAATAGTTTATATACATGCAGCTTCTATAGATCCTATACCTGGATTAAATAATGTATCATTTCATAGTTCTAATGATTTAAAAAATAAAATTTTAGAAAATATTAAAAGCACAGAAGCAATATTTATGACAGCTGCTGTATCTGATTTTACTGTAAATAAATCATCTGGAAAAATAAGTAGAAGCAATGGTAATATTTCTATTGAATTTGAGCCTAACGAAGACATCATTGCTACTATTAAATCCTCTCATCCTGAAATTAAATGTATTGCATTTTCAGCACAAGTGAATGATGAATTAAGTTTTAATAAAATTAATTCAAAAAAGGTAGATTATTTAGTAATCAACAATATATTAAAAAATAAATTTGGAAGTGATACTAACAAAGTTTCGATAATCGATCAACAACATCTTATATTTGAATCTGAAGAATTAGATAAAAATGAAATATCTAGAGATATCCTCAATACATTAGAGTATTGAAATGTATGTTGATGTAGAGTTAATTTCAAATAATACTTATCAAAATAGTACATTTACATATCAAGTACCAAATCAGCTAAAAAGTAAAATTAATGTTGGATCAATTGTTGTTGTACCATTTAGAAATAGAGATTACAAAGCAATAATTCTATCTACATCTAACGAATCCTTAATCGAAAATCCAAAACAAATTAAAAAATATATAAACATAACTCTAAATTCAAGTCAATTAAAATATCTTCAACAATTAGCAATATCATATCGACTAAATATAGGAATTTTGTTGTACAATTTTGTTGATATTTTTGCTTTAAGTAATCAAAAAGTTTTAAATAAACAGCAGGTAAATAATGTTTCTATAAAAAGTTTTAATGATTTTGATAACAAAAAAAACAATGTGTTCTTTGTACCTTCTTTAAAAATTGCTAAAGAACTATACAACTATCTATCTGATTACTTAGATATTAGTTTTTATCAACAATATGGAGGTAAAGAAGAGTTTGATTTATTAAAAAATAATAATTTATTGAATATTATTCTTCTAAATACCAATTTTGATAAATTAATAATAGATAACAAAACAAATTATTACTTTTATGATTCAAACAACACTGCCTGGAAATTACCAAAATTAAACAATTTCAACGTTGTAGAAGCAGCATATATAAAAAATAATATTTTTGGTGGTAATTTTAGTTTTATAAACTACTTTCCAAATTTAGAGTTTCATAATGAAAAAATAGAGATCTACAACAATTTCTCATATGAAATTGAATACTTCTACGGGAACACCATTCAAGATTGTATTAATTTATACACGAATAAACATAAAGGAGAGAAAAAACATTTCTACACCAACAACAAACTACCAGATGTTAATAAATTAACTTTTGCTGAAAAATTAACTGAAAAAGAAGTAGAAGGGATTCTTATAGTTAATCCAACTTTGCTAACTAACAATATATTAAATTCATATAAGGTAATTTATTTATTGTCTCTATTAAATTATTCACAACAAAATAATATCAATATTGTTGTTTTCTCTACAAATGAAATAGATATTAATAAAGTACTCAACAGTAAAAATATGAATAAATGGATTATAAAAGAACAAAATACAAGATTAAAATTTGGACCAAGTTTGTTAAACAAAGTATTTACATTCAAGACATCAAAAAAGATAAACGTTGAAAATAATGAATATATTCGTGGCCCTATTGAATTAAACGATGACTTTTTATATGAAATCAACATAGATTTTAATAAAAGTTATGATTATTTAAAAATTATAAAAATGTTTAAAAATCTCAAAGATTACGAAATAAGTAGAGCAAGGTTTATTTAATGTCTGAGATTGTGGTATTTGGACATCCATCATTAACAACAAAATCCGTAAATGTTGAAAAAATTGATGACTACATTATTTCACTAACAAATAAAATGATTCAAATAATGTATGATGCACCAGGCGTAGGTTTAGCAGCACCACAAATAGGAATCAATAAAAATATATTTGTATTTGATGCTGGTGACGGTCCTAAAGTCGCAATCAATCCAAAACTTGACGATTTGCAGGGGAGTGCGGTGTTTATGGAAGGTTGTTTATCTTTACCAGGGTATTACTGGGATATTGATAGATATGAATATGCGAAAGTTTCATGTTTAAATCAAAATGGTGAAGAAGTAATTTATGAAGGTGAAGACTTATTAGGTAGAGTACTCCAACATGAATATGATCATCTACAAGGCCAATTATTATTAAAACAACTAAACAGAAAAGTAAGGAAAGAGGCATTAAAAGAAATTTCTATAAAAGGTTTTCCAGGTGACAAAATATAAATATTTTTTTGGGTCAGATTTTAGGAGTATTCCATACCTTGCTACTGTCAATAATTCTGAAGAATCTATTACTGTTGTAACAACTGAGCCTGTTAGAAGTGGGCGTGGAAAAAAACTAGTTGTAAATCCTGTAGAAGAGTTTTGTAAATCAAACAATATTGAATTTAAATACTTTACACAAGATTCGGTCTATAGCAATATGGATATAGGTATAAGTGCAAGTTTCGCAAAAATATTTTCTCCTAATTTCCTTAAATCAAACAATAATATTTTTAATATACATTTAAGTTTGTTGCCTGAACTAAGAGGTCCTTCACCAGTTGAATCCGCTATATTAAACAATAACTCTACAACTGGATTTACTGTTTTTCGTATCGATGAAGATATAGACACTGGCAGAATTATATATCAAAGTGTTGTACCTGTATCGAAAGACGATTATGCATCAAGTGTATACGAAAGATTATCAAATAGTTTTAATGAGAATTATAAAGAAATAGATTTTCTAAGCACTGGAAAAGAGCAGCCTCAAAATAGTTCTAGAACATCTAAATTTTCAAAAACTGATTTCAATATAAGTGAAGATACTCTTTTAAATGCTAAGACAAAAATTAGAGCATTTAACGTAATGGGCCCATCTTTTACTTCGCATAAAAATAAAATTCTTAAGATCCATAGTTACACTGAAGAGAAGAATTCAGAAGGTATAATGTATAAAGATGGAGTTCTATATCCAGAATATGTAACTCCTGAGGGAAAAAATAAAATGTTATTTCCTGATTATTTAAGAGGCTTAAAATGAAAATTTCAGCAAGCATTCAGGCGGCTAATCAATTAAATCTTTTGAATCACATAGAAAGTAATAATGAAAAATTTGACCAGTTACATATTGATATTACAGATGCCCATTTTGCCGAGAATATAAGCATGTCATTTAAAGTCATTGAGATGCTCAAAAATGATACAGATTATTTTCTAGATATTCATTTAATGATTAATGACAATCTAAAATATGGAAAATTAGCATTTAACTGTGGTGCAGACATAGTAACAGTTCATAAAGAGTCAACTGAATTAAAAGACTTTATTAAGCTTTCTGAATTTAATAAAAATATTGGCATAGGTCTTTTACCGGCTACATCAAATTCAGAACTAGATGAATATTTAGAATACGCACACTCTGTATTGTTATTAGGTGTAAATCCTGGGTTTTCCAATCAAGATCAGGTTATTGATTTACCTAATAAAGTGAATGCCTTTAATGACAGCTTTCCCCATTATTCTGGCGAAATAATTGTGGATGGTGGTGTTAAAAACAAAGATTTAGAAATATTTGAGAAAATTGGTGTTGATGTAGTAGTACAAGGTGGTGCAATTTTTGGATAACCCTCTATCATATTTAAATTATTCAAAATTTATGCAGGATGCAATTATTGCAGCATTGAACACGAAAGCATTTCCAAATCCGAAAGTTGCTGCTGTTCTTACCGACAACAATGGAAATATAAAATCTACAGGTGTTCATCACGGCCCAGGGACAAATCATGCTGAAATGGATTTAATAAGTAAAACAACTATTGAGAAAGATGACATATTATATGTCACGCTCGAACCATGTTTTCATTCTGATACTTCTCCGTCATGCGCACTAGAGTTACTTAATACTTCTATACAAAATATTGTTATAGGTGATTTAGATGTAGATCCAAGAACTAATGGAAAAAGTATTGAACTTTTTAAAAATAAAGGCTTGAATATCCAATTTGAATACAATGCAAATAATTTAATTAATCCACACTACGTAAATCAAAAAATTAATGAAAGTACAAATACCTTAATCGGCAAGATCGCAAGTTCACAAAATGATTACATTTACAATGATCAAAGTGATGATAAATATATATCTAATAATATATCATTAGCTTTAACACATATTCTACGTGCAAGTGTAGATGGAATAGCAATAGGTAAGAATACACTTTTAATCGATAATCCAAAACTTGATGTTAGACAAATTAATATTAAAAATAGCAATCCTACTAAAATTGTTTTCTGGGGATCTGATCCAAATATTGAAACTCACTTATCTAAAAATTCTGACTTTTTTTTTATAACTTCTTTTAACCATCAGGCAGATAATGTTATTTCATTGCTGGATGAGAATTTCGAAGTAAATAAGTTATTAAAAATGTTAAATATAAATTCTTTGTTGATTGAAGGTGGTAATTACTTACACAAATATTTCACAGCTAATGCAATATATGATAAGTTTTATTGGTTTAAAAGTATGAATGATATAACTAGTGGAATTAAATTTAGTGACGAAGTAATAAATTCATTACAAAAAAACTATAAACTAATTAATAAATTTCCTCTTAAAGATAATCATTTAACAACATATACTTATATTTAATGTTTACAGGAATAATATCCGATATAGGTAGAGTTGTAGATCTAAATGAAGATATGTTATCTGTAAGTTTTAATAATGAAATTTACTCAAATTTAGATCTAGGTACAAGTATTGCAATAGACGGGTGTTGTTTGACTCTGAAGGAATACAAAGATGAAAATTTAATTTTTCAAGTATCAACTGAAACATATACAAGAACAGCTTTAAATAATAATCATTGTGGATATGTAAATTTAGAGTTACCAGCAACTTTAGAGAGTTTTTTAAGTGGTCATATAGTCCAGGGACACGTAGATTCAACAATAGAAATTCACGAGATTAATGAACTTGAGAATAATATGTGGAATTTTAAATTTAAAAATGCCATTAGTAAATATATTGTCGATAAAGGATCAGTAACTATTAATGGTATATCATTGACAATAGTTAACCCTGTCAAAGATATGTTTGAAGTTGCTGTAATAGGTGAAACTTATAATAGGACAAATTTAAAACATTTAAATATTGGTAGTGCAACTAACGTTGAATACGACATAATAATAAAATATTTAGAGAAAATTAATCATGATATCTGATATTAAAAATATTATTAAATTATTTAAGGATGGCGAGATGATCATCCTTGTTGATGATGAAGGTAGAGAAAATGAAGGAGACTTAATAATATCTGCTGAACATTTAACTGCTGATCATATAAATTTTATGATTACATTTGGAAAAGGATTAGTATGCGCACCAATATCATCAAAAATTGCAAAAAAATTAGAATTGCCTTTAATGCAGGGTGTAAATAATGAAATGCAAACTGCGTATACAGCATCAGTAGACTTAAAAGGTAACGGAGTAACAACTGGAATATCAGCTGATGATCGTTTCAAAACTATAAAAGGTCTACTAAATGAAAACTCTACGAGAGATGACTTTAATGTTCCAGGTCATATTTTTCCATTACAAGCTATGGACGGTGGGGTATTAAGACGTGCTGGACACACAGAGGCCGCAATAGACCTATGTAAACTATCAGGTCACAAAGAAGTGGCTGTTATTTGTGAAATTATAAATAAAGATGGATCAATGGCAAGAATGGACGATCTAGTTGAATTTTCTAAAGTTCACAATATTCAAATTGGTACAATTAAAGATCTTATACAACACAGATTAAATAGTTCTAACCCTGTTGAGTTTGTATCGAAATCTAAAATCCCAACTCACTACGGTGAATTTACAGGCCATGTGTATAAAGATACGATAGATAATACTGAACATATTGCATTAACATTTGGAGATTATCTCGATAATGAAGAAACTATGGTCCGAGTCCACTCAGAATGTTTAACTGGTGATACTCTGTTTTCATTAAAATGTGATTGTGGAACTCAGTTATCCAATGCGCTAGGTATAATTTCTAAAAATGGAAGCGGTGTACTGTTGTATATGAGAGGTCATGAAGGAAGAGGGATTGGGTTAGGGAACAAAATAAAAGCATACTCACTTCAAGATGAAGGGGATGATACTGTAGATGCAAACCTTAAACTTGGATTCAAAAATGATCAAAGAGATTATGGAACAGGTGCATTAATTTTAAGATCATTAGGAATTGAAAAAATGAACTTATTAACTAACAATCCATCTAAAAGAGCTGGACTTGAAGGTTACGGTCTTAGTATTACAAAAAGAACTTCCTTATTAGGAAAAACTACACCAGAAAATGAAAAATATTTGGAAACTAAAGAATCGAAAATGGGGCACGTATTCAATGAAGAATAAAGTAGCTATAGTTGCTGCAAATTATTATGAGAATATTACAAATGATTTACTTATGGGCGTTAAAAATAACCTTGATAAAAATTTCGACATATCAACATATTTAGTAGATGGTGCATGGGAGATAGTCTATAAAATTAATGATCTTTCAATTAATGAAGATATAGACAAATTTATAGCCATTGGTGTAATAGTAAAAGGTGATACGGATCACTATGAATATATTTCAAAAGGTGTAATTGATGGATTAATAAATCTAACAATAAAAAATAATATTTACATCGCAAACTGTGTTTTAAATGTATTAAACATTGATCAAGCAATAGCTAGAACTAAAGGTAGTAAAAATAAAGGTATTGAAGCGGCTTCAGCGTTAAATAATCTTTTTCTATAAATAAATTAATAACTAGCTATAATTATCACAAGCGAACAATGTTCCACCCACTGTGATTAATAGTGCGGTTGTAAAAACAGCTTCGTGCTGTTTTTTTTATTGGAAGGAGAAAATATACCTGAATTAAAAATAAACGAAGGAATTCGTGCAAAGAAATTGCTTGTTATTGCGCCAGATGGTGTTCAGATTGGCGAACTTGAACTAAAAAAAGCACTGATTGTTGCTGAACAACTGGATCTAGACTTGGTTGAAGTATCACCTGAGGGTAATCCACCAGTTGCAAGACTTATGGATTATGGCAAATACAAATATGAACTTGCTCAGAAAGCAAAAGAATCTCGCAAAAAGCAAGTAAAAATTTCAGTTAAAGAAATACAGCTTAAACCTAAAATTGATACAAACGATTTCAAAATTAAGTTAAATAAGTCAAGAAAATTTCTAGATTCGGGGGATAAGGTTAAATTCACTATGAGATTCAGAGGAAGAGAAGCTGAACATCCAGAGTTTGGCCAAAAAGTTTTAGATAATTATATTGAAGAATTAAGTGACATTGCAATGGTTGAGTCTACCTCTAGTCCTGACGGCAAGTCTTTAACAATGGTGCTTGCACCTTTAGGAGGAAAAAAATGAAACAAAAAACTCATAAAAGTATGAAGAAAAGAGTTAAAGTAACGGGAACTGGTAAATATATAAGACGTAGGTCGCACAGATCTCACTATAAATTAGCTAAAAGCTCTGGTACGTGGAAAAGGTTAAAGCGAGATGTAGAAACATCCAGCGGTGATAGCAAGAAAATCAGAAAGTTGTTAGGTTAATATGGTTCGTATTAAAAGTTCTGTTCAGAGCAAGAAATCTAAGAAAAAAGTATTAAAAAAAGCTAAAGGTTATACAGGAGCTAGAAGTAAAAGACTGAGAGCTGCAAAAGAACAAGTTATGCATGCAGGTGCAGATGCTTTTACACATAGAAAAGACAAGAAATCTGATTACAGAAAACTTTGGATTTCAAGAATAAATGCAGCTTCAAGACAACATGGTCTTGCTTATTCTAAATTTATTAACGGCTTAAATAACGCAGGAATTAAAGTCGATAGAAAAATACTCGCAGACTTAGCTGTAAATGATCCAAAAGGTTTTAATAAACTTGTTGATCTTGCTAAGAAAAATTTAAATGCCTGAATTAAATTTCGATAAAGTATTAGCCTCTCTCAAACTAAGACTCGATGAAGTTGTAGACGAATCAGAGTTTGATGAGGTATTAAAAGAATATACAGGAAAAGATTCACACCTTTCTGCTGAAAGAAAAAATTTATCTAATCTATCTAATGATGACAAAAAAATCTATGGTGAAACATTAAATAATGTAAATAAATCAATTATTGCAAATGTAAAAAAAGCTAAAGAAGAATTTATAGATAAAAAATATGCTTCATTGGAAAATGAAGAAAATGAAGATATAACAATAGAATGGATTGCTAAGACTGGAACTCATAGACACATTCTTTCAAAAGTTATGGATGAAGTTGTAGATATTTTTAGTTCAATTGGTTACAAGGTAGCTTATGGACCAGAAGTTGAAACATCTTGGCACAATTTTGACGCACTAAATACTCCTGACTGGCATCCAGCACGATATGAATCTGACACGCTGTATACAGATAATAATTTGGAAACTTTACTTAGAACACAAACTAGTACTGTACAGATCAGACATATGGAAGAAAATGACCCACCTGTTTATATTGTCGCTCCAGGTAGAGTCTTTAGATCAGATCAACTTGATGCTACTCATTCACCAGTTTTCCACCAACTTGAAGGTCTCGCAGTTGATAAAAACTTAAAATTTACAGATCTTAAAGGCACATTAGAGTACTTTGTTAAACAATTTTTTGGTGAAGATATTGAAACAAAATTTATACCTCATTTTTTTCCATTCACTGAACCCTCAGCTGAAGTTCTAGTCAAGTGGAAAAATAGTGAGTGGTTAGAAATATTAGGATGTGGGATGGTAGATCCAAATGTATTAAATCATGTTGGATATTCAAAAGAATATCAAGGGTTCGCTTGGGGTGTTGGTATAGAGAGACTAGCTATGCTAAAGTTCCAAATCGATCACATTAAAAACTTTTATGATAATGATTTAAGATTTTTGGAGCAATTTTAATGAAAATATTAAAATCTTGGTTAAATGATTGGATAGATATTGAAACTATCAGTTCAGATGACATCTCTGAAGCATTAGAATCACTAGGTTTCGAAATAGAGGCTAGGACAGATAAATCTCCTAACTACAAAAATATAACAGTTGGTAAAGTTTTAGATATTTACGAACACCCAAATGCTGATAAGGTCCGAGTTACAAAAGTTGATGTTGGTTCAAAAACTTATGAAATAGTTTGTGGAGCTTGGAATTTTGAAGTCGGTGCAGTTGTCCCAGTAGCTCTACCTAAAAGTGAAATTAAAGATGGATTTAAAATTGATAAACGTGATATACGTGGCATCGAATCTAATGGAATGATATGTTCAGCATCAGAACTAGATTTGTGGGATGACCATACAGGGATTTTAAAACTCTCCAGTGAAACAAAATTAGGGTCTGATTTTTCAGAAATATACAACTCAACTGATACTTTATGGGAAATTGGTGTTACTCCAAATAGAGGTGACTGTATGTCACATATAGGTATTGCTAGAGAACTATCTAATTATTTCAACTTAACACTAAAAGAAAATTTAAGCGAACTTGAATCTAACATTGAAAATATTATAAAGGTTAATAGCGGCAAAATAAAAGCTTGTAATTCCTACCAATCAATAGAAATTGAAAATTTTAGTCTAGATGATTCGAATTTAACCATAAGGTACAGACTTTCGTCTATTGGTGTTCGTATTATTAATAATGTTGTAGATTATACCAATTACGTACTTCACGATATTGGACAACCTTTGCATGCATTTGATAGAGATAAATTATTTGGAACCATATCTGTC
>JADHQS010000016.1 GCA_016777845.1 Candidatus Actinomarina sp.
GTAGTGTTTTATGAGTTAATCAAAGGAGCTGGAACAGAAAATGGAATGAATGTTACTTTTGTTTCTGAAGCTGGGGAAGAGATGAGCAAAGAAAATACTATTTCTTTTGTAAACAAAATTAACCCTACGCTGTTCTTAACTTTTGAAAATAGCGAAACACAGTCTGTAAATTATTTCGTAGGAAAACATTCTATTAGTAATATTGGTAAAAAATTAGCAGATGATATTAGTGGTAAATTAAACTTTGATTCAATTGGTAAAAATAACTTGCTTCTTAAAAATACCAGAGCCGTGTCTTTAATAATAAATGGTAATTTTTACCAAATTAATGTAAAATCAGTTTTTGATATAGTTTCTGAAATTTATTCTGAAATTTTTTAGAAATTAATTTAATTTATTAATAAATTTTTTAAGAGCTTCTATATTTTGAAAGTTTAGATTTACTTTAAAAGACTTTCCTGATTTCTTGACTTGAACTTTTGAACCTAATGTGTTTTCAAGATCACTCTTAAGGTGGAGAACTTCTTCGCTCATAGAAGAATTACCATTTAACTGGCTCACCTTTTCTTCAACCTGGCGACTATTCAGAGACAAACTAATAATCTCTGAAAGTAATTTGTCTTGTAAGTTTTCATCTAAAACTATTAAAGGTCTTGCTTGTCCAAATGAAATCTTCTCCTCTTTTAAAGCTTCTTGAACTTTTTGACTTAAGTTAGAAATACGTAATAAGTTAGAAATAAATGGTCTGCTTTTACCCACCAAAAGACCTATCTCTTTTGCATTTAATCCATATGTTTCTTTAAGGTTTTTGTAACCTAGTGCTTCTTCAATCGTATTAAGTTGTGATCTTTGTACATTTTCAACAAGCCCTAGTACTGCAGCATCTTTGTCCGTTACATCTTTAACTAAACAAGGAATTGTTTTGAAGCCAGCTGCTTTACTTGCTCGGAGTCTTCTTTCACCAGCAATTAGTTGGTATCTGTCGTCACCCAACAGTTGAACAATTATGGGTTGGAGTACACCACTTTTTTTAATAGATTCTGAAAGTTCGCTTAGTTTTTTTTCATCAAAATATGTTCTTGCCTGTGTTTTGCTTTCAGAAATTTTTTCAACTTCAATATCAACTATTTTAAATTCTCTGACATCAGTATTTTCGATAAGAGAACTTAGGGATCTTTTCATAGGCCAACCTTTTCTAATAATTCATTGCTTAGTTCTTCAAACTCAATTCTAGCTTTACTATATTCACTAAAATCTAATACAGTTTTAGCATAGAACGGACTATCTGCAATTTCAGTTAATTGTGATATATGTGTTTTAAACAATTTGTCTGAAAGTATTTGTTCTAGCTCTATAACAAAGTCATGGTAACTTGCTCGTCTTGTATCAACTTGATTAAGAACAACTCCAAGAAAATGTGGATCTGTGTGGGGTACTTCGGAAATTGTTTGTTTGGCAAATGTCATTGCCTGGCCTACTCCTTCGACAGCTAAAAACTCTGGTTTACTTGGTATGAAGTAATAATCAGATGTTGAAAGTGCTTCTTGAACTAAGGAGCTCATGGTTGGTGGTGTGTCAATAAATACTATATCAAAAGTCTTTATGGTTTCATTCTGTCGAATTTTTCTTAGTTTTGATCCACCTACTATTTTTTCTGAATTGTGTTTTTTAATGTCCACATCAGAAGGTATTAGATATAAATTCTCAAATACTTTTATAGGTAATATGTTATTTTCACCCTCTAAAATTTGGGTTGTTGAGGTGGTTAATTCTGAAGTTTTTTTTTGATTAAGATATGTAGATACATTTCCTTGAGGATCTGTGTCAACAATCAATGTTTTTAATCCTTTTCTTGAAAGGACACTGGCAAGATTGATTACTGTTGTTGTCTTACCAACTCCACCCTTTTGACAAACTACAGCAATTGTTTTCACTTAACATTTATAACATCAATGTGTCTTATATCGTCTTTATTAATTTTAAAATTTTCGTGTTTCACGTGAAACACATTTGAGTCATAATCTAAGTCTTCTCCGTTTGATGAGACTAAATATGTGGTGTTTTTATTAGTTTCTAGGGAATTTATTACTTTCTTACTTGATATAAAGCATCTAGATACTAAGAAACCACCTTTTTTTATGTAGTTATAAGCATCATCCTGTATGGCAAAAATATTATTATTGTTGAGTATTTTGATTAATCGTGAAAGTTCAAAAATTCTTTTTTCTTTTACATCAATTAAATTAACTTTAAGATTTGTGGTGATTCCTATTGGAATTCCAGGTATTCCTCCTCCAGTTCCAAGATCAGAAATTACGTCAACTTTACCTTGGAGTTCAGATATTATTTTTCCAAAATAAAGAGAGTGGACAACAAACTCATCCCACACAAATTGTTTGCTTTTTGGACTAATAAGACCTGATTTTATTCCGGTATTACAAAGCCAGTCATGATAAATGACTAGCTGATCTAAATTTTGAGCTACAAGTTTTTTACCCCAGTCAGGAACTTGGGGTTCAAAAGTCATTCTTCTTCTTCAGGAGCAAACACCACTGATCTATAAGGTTCTCTTCCTTCTGAATATGACTTTATTCCATCTAAATTTGATGCTGCGTCATGTAGGGTTTTACGATCTACAGAGTTCATTGGTTCTAACATGACTTCCTGTTTATCTTCCTTTATTTGCTTACTTAGCCTTTCAGCATAAATAGTAAGTGCCTCTTTACGTTTTAATGCATAGTCGGCGATATCAAGTCTAAGTCTTGTACCAGCACTTGTTTTTCTTTGCACAACTGTTCTTGTTAATTCATGTAAAGATCTGATAATTAAGCCTTTATCGCCAACAAGAGCTTCTGTTTGCTCTCCAGTAACTTTGACTACTAAATTATCATCTTCTAAGCTTCCCTCAACATCTCCTTTGAGCCCAAAAGATTTAACCAATCCTTTCAAAAAATCAATTGATACTTTGAGTTGTTCATCCTTATCGGCTTCAACTCTTGGTTTTTTTGAATCATATTGTTTTTTATACCCATTTTTATTGGAGGTTTTTGAATTGTTATTTCGATTATTATTGTGTCTTTTATTCGTATAGTTTCTAGATCCACCGTTTCGTACAGAGACTCTTACAAGTGCTTTTGTGCCACCGACACCGAAAACACCACCTTCTGGTTCTCGAAGTATATTTATATTTGCTTGAGTTGCATCTTCTAAATTTAATTCGTTTAGTCCTGCTTTTATCGCATCGTCAATTGATCTGGCTTCAACTTCAACCCATTTGTTATTTGCCACTATTTTCTCCTTCTTTTTTTGCGGTTTTTACGAGGATTTTCTTGAATTGGATCTGACTGTGAGTCTTCATTATTTTCCTCTTTTTTTTCTTCTTTTTTAACCTCTTCACGGTCATCTAGCTTCACAATTAAAGCTTGCTGACCAATTCGAAATATATTTCCAGTTAAAAAGTAAACAACAAGTCCTGTAGGTAATGTCCAAGAAATAAATCCAAAAAATATTGGCATTACTTTACCCACCATTTGCATTTGTTGGGCCTGAGGATTGTCACTTTTACCTGTTTTTTTTGTAATTTGTTGCTGTTGATATAAAGCTGTCAAAATAACAAACAATATCAGTATTAAATATGGGAATCTATCAACCCAACCCGCTACTTCTGAGGGTGGAATTTGAAGGTCCATATTAAAAAATGTAAGACTTGTGCTTAGTTCAAGATCTTTAAAAAGAACAGAAGTTGAAGGAATAAAGCTTAAAGGCTCTCTTAGAACCCTAAACAAAGCAAACCATATGGGCATCTGAATAATCAGAGGAAGTATGCAACCAAGAGGGTTAATTCCTTTTTCTTTATACATTGAAGCCATAGCTTTGTTTAACTCTTCTTTATTATCCTTGTACTGTTTCTGAAGTTTTTTAATATCTGATTGCGCGTCTTGCATTCTTTTAGTAGATCTGGTTTGACGAAGTGTAAGAGGGAAAATTATGACATTAATAATTACAGTTAAAATAGCTATTGCAAACCCATATGAGAGCGTAAAATCATAAACATAAGAGAGCAAAAAGCCGATTGCAAGGGCGAATGGTTCTAATATTGCCAATTTTTACCAAATTTCATATATATAGGATTACAAATTGCAACTCTCTTTAAAACAACAGGAGCAGTTTTAAACAAACCTTTTGTCTCAAGACTTTCAGTTATTACCTGAGAACAAGTTGGGTGGTATAAACAATTACCACCGCCTAACCCGAGGTAGGAAAGTAAAGATCTACAAACCTGGTATAAAACCGTTACAATTTTCATTTTTTGTCTTAAAGCAGTGGATGTTTAGTTAATATATTTTGAATTTCAATTAATTTAAGCTGTGGTGCTTTTGCACTTCCCTCAACCAAAATATCAAAATTTAACTCTGTTTCTAAACCCCTGACTACTTCTTTAATCCTTCTTTTAAATCTATTTCTGTTTACAGCGTTGGCATGTTTACTTGAAATGCTGATACCAAGTCTGTTTGTACCAACAGTATTCTCTTTTACAAAAACTTTTATGCCTTTATCTGCAAAGCAGAATTCTTCTTTTCTTAGGTTTTTAAAATGATCTTTTTTATTTAGTGCTGTAAATTTCACTAATAACCTAGGCAGATATAATTTTACGACCTTTTTTTCTTCTTCTTTTCAGAATTTCGCGACCAGCTCTGGTTCTCATCCTTGATCTAAAACCGTGTTTTCTGCTTCTTTTTCTATTACTAGGTTGATAAGTTCTTTTCATTTTTTACCTTTAATTAACAATAAATCATAAGAGTATTTAAACAAACAAAAATTAATTTTTAATTTTACATGTTCGCGAAAACAATTTTAAGCTCGCGAAAAACAGACTAACTAGGATTCTATAACCATAAGGTAGTGTTGCTTATTTGAGAGTTATGAACATATAATCCCAAGTAATCATTGGGTTTCTTTAATTGTTTGTCAGCCTTATGAAAAATTAATATGTTTTTCACACTCTATGAAATATTAGAACTGTCGTTTACATTTAATAAAGTTGTAAGCGGAGTTATGAATAGTAAGATTGATGAATTTCTATCTTGTTTAAACAATGAGATAGAAAACAAAACAGATAAATATTGGTTAGAACAGGTTGTCTTCGAAATTGGGGATGATCAAAACTTAAACATCATTGTTAATTCAGATTTTGTTAAAAACTCTATTGAAAAAAAAGTGTTGGATACCGTAAAAAAAGTTTATAAAAAGATAAATAAACTTGGTGATTGTGTTTTTGTTCTTGATAAAACCCTGTCTACTCCCTCTTACGAATTTGAGGTTGTAAAAGAAGCTGAGGTTGTAGAGAATAAATATGTTGAAAATAAACCGAACTATGAGTTAGGTGTTTTTGACGAATTGTTTATTGGGAGTTCTAATAATCTTGCAATAACTGCTGCTAAAAATGTGGTAACAAGTCCTGGAAAAAGGTTTAATCCTTTGTTTATTTATGGAAAGCCAGGGGTTGGTAAAACTCACCTATTGAAAACAATCGAAAAGTCTTCAAATTCATCTTTTTATATTGATTCTGAATCTTTTCTTGAATCTTACATAAGCGGAATTAAAAATAAAGATATAGATTTATTTAAAAACAAAATAAGGTCAGTAGATATTTTATTAATTGATGACATTCAGTTTTTTCTTGGAAAAAAGGGGGTTTCAGAAGAATTGTTTCATACAATTAATTATTTTCTAAACAATTCAAAAGCTGTGGTTTTAGCATCAGATCAAAAACCTCAAGAGCTTATTGGTTTCCCAGAAAGGTTGGTTTCAAGAATTCTAAACGGATTAGTTACAGATATAGAAAAACCAGATCAAAAAATGTTTTCTGAAGTTTTAAACAAAAACAACCTTGAATATGGTGGAAATCTTATAACTGAGAAAGAGTTAGGCTTACTAACCTCTTTAGATTTTCAAAGCTTTAGGGAAATTAACGGTGTTGTAAATAACCTTATAATCAACAAGCAAACAGGTGTTGGAAACTCTAACTATGTTGCAGAACTTGTTTCTATGTACTCAAACAATAAAGTCTTAGAGCTTACTCCAGAGTTTATTCTTGATTATTGTTCTGATATATATCAAGTAGATAAAAGATTGGTGTTGTCGAAAAACAGAAGCGAGCAGGTTAGTAATGCTAGACATCTTTTTATTTACTTAATGAGGAAACATACAGAATATTCATTAAACCAAATTGGTTTATATGTAGGTAACAGGTCTCACTCTACAGTTTTATCTTCGATTAAAAAAGTTGAAGGTTCTCCTGGTTTGAAGAAAGAAATAAACATTTTCAACAATAAAGTTTCTTTTAAAGAAAATCTATTATCAAAGGTCTAAAATGTTTAAAACTTACAACATATATTTGTCGTTGTTTAATCCTTTAATGGGTTTATTAAACAATTTAAACAGTTTTATTGTTGTTATATATATAAAGGAATAATTTGAAATTTAAAACAAAAACAAAAGACCTCAAAGAAGTAGTTTTATCTGTTTCAAGAGCTGTTGATGTTAAACCCTCTACTCCCTCTCTTCAGGGTTTGTATATAAGAGTTGAAGGTGGTTCGTGTGAGGTTATAGGTTCTGATTTAGATTTGGTCATCAAAGCCAAGTTGAATGTTGATTCAATGGTTGATGGAGAATGTCTGGTTAATGCCAGGATTTTATCTGAAGTGGTGAGGAAAATGTCCCCAGGAGAAATCGTTTTTTCTGATCTTGGTAGCGAAGTAATGATCGAAGCTGATAAATCAGAATACAAACTAAGAAAACTAGACCACCTAACATATCCCAAAGCTTTATTAGAGAACTCTTTTGAGAAAGAGACTAGCCAAAAACTAGCTCCTTATGAATTATTTACAGCGCTTAGAAAAGTAGGTATAGCAGCATCTCCAGAAGGGGGAAAACCAATACTTACCGGTGTTTTCTTTGATAATGAAGGTGAAAAAACAACACTTGTCTCAACAGATAGTTACAGATTGGCAACCAACACCATATCCAACTTACCCATAGACGATGCAGGAATTGTTTCTTATAGGTCCTTAAACGAAACTATAAAACTTTTTGAGGATACTGAACAAGACATTTTTATAAACTCAACAGAAAGAGAACTTCATTTTTATAACGAAAAATATTACACCTCTGTGAGAAAACTTGAAGGAAATTATCCCGAATACCAAGCTCTTTTTCCAAAAGAGAACGTTTTCTCAATAGAGGTTGATAAAAAAAAGATACTAGAGTCTCTTGATAGATCGACTGTTGTTGCAGAAGGGTTTATTCCTGTCACATTAAAAATAGTTGATGAAAACAATCTCAACATATCTTCTACAAACAAAGATATTGGAGGTGGAGTAGAAGAAGTAGATATTAACATTCTTGGTCTTGAGGTTGGAGATGTGACAGATTTTAAAATTTCTTTTAACCCAAATTATTTAATTCAAGGTATTGAGGTGTTAGAGGGAAGCAAAGCTTTCTTACGATTTTCTGGAAATGATAAACCTGCCGTAATTCAAGGTGAAGAAGACACATATCAGTATTTACTTATGCCCGTTAGAACAAACGAATAGTGTCTAATAAAGAGCCAGAAAAAATTAACCCAAATAAAAATTCTTTTGGTATAAATTTTAAAAACTCTGAAAAAATACATAATTACATCACGAATAGTCACTATAGGTGGGCCGACGATGTTGTAGCAGGACCAGTTTTAGGGGACACACTAGTGGTTTATGTTGACAATTCCAGGGTGAAAAAAGTTGTTCAACTAGACGAACAAAATTTAATTATAAATATTGAGAAAAACACCAAAATTAAACTTAAAAACATAGATATTCAAATATCTAATCTCAAGCAATAATCTAGAAATCTAGTAAAATAGGAGTTCAGCAGGGGCTGTAACAAATAAATAGAAGCGTATCTTGGAGATAATTCGTGTCTAAAAAAGATTCAAATAGCTATGATTCAAAAGATATAAAAATTCTTGAGGGTCTAGAAGCAGTAAGAAAAAGACCAGCAATGTATATTGGTTCGACCGGACCAAATGGTTTACACCACCTTATTTGGGAAGTCTTAGACAACTCTGTTGATGAAGCTATGGCCGGAAGGTGTTCTTCAATTAAAGTCTCTTTAGAGAAAGATGGATCAGTTACGGTCGAAGATGATGGAAGTGGAATACCGGTAAAACCACATCCGAAAACAAAAGTTTCTGCACTTACTACAGTTTTAACCACACTTCATGCTGGTGGAAAGTTCGAATCAGGAGCATATACAGTTAGCGGTGGTTTACATGGTGTAGGAATTTCAGTGGTAAATGCTTTATCCACCATTGTTAAAGTAGAGGTTCAACGAGACGGCCATTTTTGGAACCAAGATTTTGATTTAGGTAAACCGAAATCGAAAATTAAAAGAGGAAAAGTTTCAAAAAAGACCGGGACAAAAGTCAACTTTTTAGCTGATCCAAAAATATTTAACGAAACACAAACCTACGAATATAATATTGTTTCCGAAAGACTAAGACAAACTGCTTTTCTAAACAAAGGCTTAAAAATAAGCCTTATTGACAACAGGGTAAAACCAGCAACAAAAGAACAATTCCACTTTAAAGGTGGGTTGGTTGATTTTGTTGAATATCTAAACGAAGGATTTGAGCCATTACATGACAAAATCATATCTTTTTCAGACCAAACCAAAGATTCTGAAATAGAAGTAGCTCTACAGTGGAAAAACGAAGACGATGTTACAGTAAAAAGTTTTGCAAATAACATTCACACACTTGAAGGTGGCACCCACGAAGAAGGGCTTAGAACCGCAGTAACAAAAGCTATTAATGATTTCGCAAAAAAAAGAAACCTACATACCGACATTTCATTAACAGGAGATGATATTAGGGAAGGCATGACTGGAGTAGTTTCAGTCAGAGTTAAAGAGCCACAGTTTGAGGGTCAAACAAAAACAAAACTAGGCAACACTGAGATGAAATCAAAAGTCCAGGTTTTAATTAATGAAGAATTTCCAAAGTGGCTTTCAAAAAATACACAAGAAGGTAGAGCAATTGTAGAGAGATGTGCCGTAGCTGCAAAAGCTCGCATGAGTGCAAAAAAAGCAAGAGAACTAACAAAAAGGAAAAGTATTTTAGAGACCTCTGGGTTGCCTGGAAAGCTTGCAGACTGTTCATCAACAGATCCAACGGAAAGCGAACTTTTTATTGTTGAGGGTGACTCTGCTGCTGGTCCGGCAAAACAAGCTAGAGATTCTAGGGTTCAGGCCATACTTCCAATCAGAGGAAAAATTATTAATGTTCAAAAAGTTACTGAGAATAGAGCACTTCAAAACGAAGAAATTAGTGCGCTAATAAAAGCAATTGGTACCGGTATAAAGACACAATTTAACAAAGAAGAATCAAGATATGACAAAATTATATTTTTAACAGATGCCGATGTAGACGGAGCCCACATTAGAACACTTTTATTAACCTTCTTCTTTAAATTTATGCCAGGTCTTATTACAAGTGGGAAAGTGTGGATTTCAGAACCACCGCTTTACAGGTTAAAAGCTGCTTCTGGAATTACCTACTTAAAGGATGATGAAGCACTAAAGGCATTTAAAAAAGAAAACAAGAACAAAAAATTTGATATAAGCAGATTCAAAGGTTTAGGTGAAATGAATGCCGGAGAGTTGTGGGATACCGCAATGAACCCAGAAACAAGAACACTTATTAAAGTAACCCTTGCTGATGCAAAAGGCGCAATGGCAAAAGCCTCAGATATGTTTGAGGTTCTTATGGGTAATGATGTTTCAAGAAGAAAACTATTTATTGAAAAAAATGCAAAATATGTAAGGTTCTTGGACGTATAATGCCTGCTAAAAAACCACCAGCAAAAAAGTCAGCTGCTAAAAAACCACCAGTTAAGAAAACCGCAACTGCAACCAAAGAAACTCAACCAAAAGAAGCGATTACAAGTAACGGCACAATTGCAGTTGAAGATGAAATTTCAAAATCATTCCTAGACTATGCAATGTCCGTTATTGTTTCAAGAGCATTACCGGATGTAAAGGATGGCTTAAAACCCGTTCAAAGAAGAATTCTATATTCAATGTATGAAACTGGAATTAGACCCACAGGTCCTTTTAGAAAATGTTCAAAAGTTGTAGGTGATGTAATGGGTAATTATCACCCTCACGGTAATGATGCAATTTATGGAACTTTAGTTAGGCTAGGACAACATTTCAGCACAAGGTATCCACTAATCGAACCTCAGGGAAATTTTGGTACCCCAGACGATCCTCCAGCAGCTATGAGGTATACAGAATCTCGAATGTCCTCACTCTCATCTCAACTTCTAGACGGAATTGATGAAGACACTGTAAATTTCGAACCAAACTATTCGGGAGAAACTTCGGAACCAAAAGTTCTTCCAGCAAGGTTTCCAAATCTATTAGTTAATGGTGCAGAAGGTATCGCTGTTGCTATGGCTACCAACATGCCTCCATATAATTTACGAGAAGTTACAGAGGCAGTTAAGTTTGCAATCGCAAATAAGGACGCAAAACCAAGAGATTTTTTGAAAATAATTAAAGCACCTGACTTTCCTACAGGAGGTTTAGTTGTAGACACTCCAACGATCAAAGATGCAATTTTGAAAGGAAGAGGCTCTATTAAAATTCGAGCAGTTGCAGATGTGGAAGAACTTGGGAAAGGTCGATCTGCGATTGTCGTAAAAGAACTTCCCTACCAAGCTTCAACTGATCGCATTATGGAGAAAATTGCCACACTTGTACAGGATAAAAAATTACAGGGAATATCTGATCTAAGAAACGAAAGTAGTGATAGAAATGGTACAAGATTAGTTGTAGAACTTAAAAGAGACGCGGTTCCACAAGTAGTTCTAAATCAACTCTTTAAACAGACACAACTACAAGACACTTTCTCTGTTAATTCAGTTGCTCTTGTTGACGGTGTTCCTAAGGTTCTCTCTGTTCCTGAATTAATAAATTATTACATTGATCACCAAATTGATGTAATACAAAGAAGAACAAAATACAGACTTGAAAAGGCTGAAAACAGACTCCATATTGTAGAAGGTCTTCTTTTAGCACTAAACAAAATTGATCAAATTATTAAAGTCATTAAAGCATCTAAAGACGTTGATACAGCAAGAAAATCCTTGATGACAAAGTTTAAATTTTCAGAAGTTCAGGCTTCACACATTTTAGATATGCCCCTCAGAAGGCTTACAGCACTGGAAATGGAAAAACTTGAAGAAGAAAAGAAAGAGCTAAAGGAAACAATTAAAGAATTAGCAGCAATTTTGAAAAGCAGACCTAAGCAAAACACAATATTAATCGAAGAACTTGAGGCTATTACTGAAAAATTTGGTGATGAGAGAAGATCAAGAATTGTTCCTGATGTAGGAGAAGTTTCTATAGAAGATCTTATAGAAGATGAAGAAATTATCGTATCTGTTTCATCAAACGGATATGTAAAATCTGTCCCTTCTACCTCTTACAAGAAACAAGGTAGGGGTGGAAAAGGAGTAAAAGCCGCTTCATCAGACGAAGACGTAATAGAACACCTTTTATCTACTTCAGTACACTCTTACCTCCTGTTTTTTACCGATCAAGGAAAAGTCTATAGAGCTAAAGCTCATGAGATTCCAAAAACCAACAGAACCGCAAGAGGCTCTCTAATTCAAAATGTATTGTCAATGAGTCAAGATGAAAAAGTACAAGCAATTATAGACACCAGAGATTATGAGACAGAAAAATTCTTATTAATCATGACAGAAAAAGGTACCGTCAAAAAATCTAAGTTTAAAGATTTCGACTCTAACTACAAATCTTTACAAGCTATAAAACTTAAAGAAGATGACAGGGTTGTCTCTGTCAAAACCACGTCAGGTAAAGAAGATGTGATACTTGTTTCTCAAAAAGGCCAAGCCATTAGGTTTGACGAAACAAATCTTAAAGCTCAAGGCAGATCAGCAATGGGAGTTAGAGGAATAAAACTTCGCGAAGGAGATAAGGTTGTAGGCGCTGCTACTTCTAGGGATGAAACGCTTCTATTTATTACCGCAAAAGGATACGGAAAACGTACTAAATTAGATGAATTTAGAAGAGCCGGAAGAGGTGGCATGGGAGTAAAAGCTTTAAAAGTTACAGAAACTAAAGGAAATTTAGTAGGAGCAAGGTCTGTAGATGAAGATACAGAGGTTATGCTTATGAGTACTGGTGGAACTGCAATAAGATGTGCAGTGAAACAAATTAAACAAATGAGTAGAGCAGCACAAGGAGTTAGGGTTATGAAGCTTTCTTCTGAAGAAGAAGTATCAGCTTTTATACCAATTAAAAGTTAATTATGGTTCGTGTAAATAGAGTTAGAAGAATAATTCGAAAGATTGATCCGTGGACAGTTTTAAAAGTTACCCTCGTGCTTAACTTTGTGGTCGCATTAACAGTTGTTCTAGGTTTCTCAATTTTGTGGGTGCTATTAGTAAATGCTGGAGTTCCACAGGGGTTAGAAGATATTGCAAGACGACTAGCTCTATTAGATCAAAATGCTTCACTAGTTGGAAATATTGAACCATTATTTACTGGTCTGGTTTCTCTTGCAGCAGTTTACATGTTGACCCAGACTGCCATAGCTACAGTTGGTGCATTCTTTTACAACTTAGTTTCAGACTTGGTTGGAGGTATTGAAGTTGTTGTCCTTGAAGAGTCTCACCTAGACACTCCTGAAAAACCAAAAAAAATTAAAAATACACCAAGCAATGAATCAAAAGAGACAGTTATGATGTCATTTGTAAATTCTATAAAAAAAGCAAGAGCAGATAGAACAGCAGAACAAACACCATCTACATCAGACCTTCCGAGACCAGATGTGCCGAGGAGTATTGAAGAACCCACACTGATGGATGTCTTAAAAAACGAAGAAAACGAAGAAAACGATTCTATTTAATCTGCTAGTATCTTAAAAGAATAATGAAGCGAAGTTAGTGAAAACCTAACACTGTCCCGCAACTGTGATTCGAAAGATAAGTCAGGTCGCCTTCAATATTTGTAAAACTACAATCCTCGAGAGAAGGAATGAATTTTCTAAAATTTCTTACATTTTCTCAAGGTAAGAAAGGAATTTATGAAATTTAAAATAATTTTTCTTGCCTTGTTATTTTCGATGTGCTCGAATGTAACACAAGAAACATCTCAAGAGATCAAAGTGGTCTCTTTGTCTACAACACATACAGAGATAATACAATCACTAAATGCACGAGAGACCTTGGTTGCTATTGATTCTTTTTCAGAAGTTGATTTTCCAGTTCAGGTAATAGATGCATATACAGTAACAGCGGAAGAGCTTGCGCCACTAAATCCAGATGTTGTGATTTTAGCCTTTGACTTCAATGGAATTGTAGAAGGACTAGAAAACCAGGAATTAAACTATGTATTATTACCTCCTGCAAAAAACATTGAAGAAGTGTACTTACAGATTGAAACAATAGGATCACTTGTTAACAAAGAGAGTGAAGCATTTTCAACTATAAGAGAAATGAAAATTGAGATAAACAGAATTTTAGACAATGCAAACTTTGGTAACACCTCTGTGTACCACGAAATAGGTTATTCTTATGGAATTTACAGTGTTAATTCCAATTCTCTAATTGGCCAGATTTACAATTCTCTAGGTGTTACAAACATTGCTAACAATATTGAAGACCCTTTTGGTAGTGGCTACCCATCACTAACAGAAGAACAAATTATTGAGTCAAACCCTGAGTATATAGTCATAGGACACTCTGACTATCTTAATAAAGACCTATCAACACGAATGGGTTGGGAAGACATAAATGCAATTGAGAACTCTAATGTTTACTTTCTTGATGAAAACTTAGCTAATAACTGGGGAACCACAACGGTAGATTTAGTGAAGCAGATTGCTTTAACATTTGAAGAAAGTACTCAAACCAACCCATATTCAGATTATTTACTATTAATATCATTATTGATTTTGGTAATAAATATATTTTTCTCAAATAGAATTAATACAAAAGAAAGGGTTTAATAAAACATCATGAAGGGTTATTCAAACGACTTATACATTTTAGCATTTGATCACAGAGGAACCTTAACTAAAGGGCTACTTGGTGTTGAAGGAAGAGAACCAACTGATGAAGAAATCGCAAGAGTCTCTTTAATGAAAGACATAATCTTTGATGGATTTCTAGAAGCAAAAAACAACGGAATTTCCGGTGGAGACCCTGCAATATTAGTTGATGAAGCTTTTGGACTACAAGTACAAGAAAAAGCAAAAGAAATAGGTATTAAATTTGCTGCTCCTGTGGAAAAGTCTGGACAAAAAGTATTCGACTTTGAATACGGAGAAGAATTTGGTGAGAAAATAAAAGAGGTTAATGCAGACTTTGTAAAAATTTTAGTTCGTTGGAACCCAGATGATGATGCAGACACTAGACAAATTCAGGGCGAAAGAATAAAAAGATTATCTGATTGGCTTGATGAAAACGAAAGAAAATTTCTTTTAGAATTTTTAGTACCTGCATCTGAACAACAGTTAGAAAGTGTTGGCGGTGACCAGGCTAGATACGACTCAGAAATTAGACCAAAGCTTGCTGTACAAGTAGTTGAGGAAATGAGGGAGCGTGGAGCTGATCCAGATATTTGGAAGATTGAAGGACTTGACACTACTGATGACTGTGAAAACATTTCAAAAGTAATCAAAGATGGTGGCAGAGAAAATGTCATAGCCGTTGTTCTTGGTAGAGGCGCAAATGATGAAAAAGTAAATGAGTGGTTAAGAGCTGGATCATCAGTTGACGGATATAAGGGTTTTGCAATAGGAAGATCTATCTTTTGGGAATCTCTTAAAGGATGGCATACTGGTGAGAAATCACGTGAAGAGGCTGTTTCAGAAATAGCAAACTCTTACTTAAGTTTTATATCTGTATATCAAAACGGGAGTTAAAAAATGCCACAAGGCAAAGCAGTAATTGGACAATCCGGTGGTCCAACAGCTGTTATAAATAAATCACTAGTTGGGTTTATTAAAGAGGCTACCAAGTCAGATTTCGATGAAATTCTTGGTGCAAGACATGGGTTAGCGGGGATGCTTAATGAAGATTTTGTTGATTTATCAAATCTATCTGAAGCCCAGCTTTATGGAATGGGTAAAACACCTGCTGCAGCACTTGGTTCGGTAAGAAAAAAACCTACAGAGTCCGATATAGAACAGCTTGTCTCAATATTTGAAAAACAAAACATTAGAAACTTCTTTTATATAGGAGGCAATGACTCTGCTGAAACAGCAAACCTCGTTTCTGAAGGAGCAAAGTCTATTGGGTATGACATGAAAGCATTTCATATACCAAAAACTATCGATAATGACTTACTTGAAACAGACCACTGCCCAGGTTATGGTTCAGCTGCTCGTTTTGTTGCTCACGCTTTTCAAGGCGATGATGCGGACAATAGAAGCCTGAGAGGAATCAAGATAAATGTTTTAATGGGAAGACATGCCGGGTGGCTTACTGCTGCGAGTACCTTAGGAAAATCTACTGAAGAAGATGGTCCACATTTGGTATATGTTCCTGAAAAAGTTTTCAAAATTAATGAATTTTTAAAGGAAGTCAAAGAGGTTTACGATTCGCTTGGAAGATGTGTGGTTGCTGTCTCAGAAGGGATTCATAACGGAGAAGGAGAATACTTTTTACAAACATATGCAAGTGAAACAGGATCTGGTCTAGCTGGAAAAAAAGATAGTCATGGAAATATCCAACTATCAGGTTCAGGAGCACTGGGTGATACGTTAACCAATATAGTTTCAGAACACATTGATGGAGCAAGAGTTAGAGCAGACACTTTTGGATACCTACAAAGGTCTTTCCTAGCTGATATTTCTGAGGTAGATGCTGAAGAAGCAGAGAGAGTTGGACAACACGCTGTTGTTGCGTCAAAGGAAATTCAAAGCGGATCTGTAATTCTTAAAAGACAATTGTCAGAAACATACAGTTGTGATGTTGACGTTGTAGAGCTAAGTAAAGTTGCTAAGTACACAAAAGACATGCCAAAAAATTTTTTAGAAGAAAATAAGCCATATGTTACAAATGAATTTTTTGAATACGCAATGCCTCTTACTGGTGGAATAGAACCTAAAACACAAATTTTTGTCTAGATGTCAAAAATCACCGTATTCAGGAATGATTTTCAAGCTTTTTGGCCCGCAAGCATAAGGTATTATGAGCTTGATCCACAAGGTGTAGTGCACAATGCTAACTTTGTATCATTTTTTGACGAGGCAATTACTGGTTATTTTAAATATGTCAATTATGACTACTGGACCGATATTGAAGAAACAAGGAAAGACTTTCACACAGTTCAGGTGAAAGTGCAATACAACAAACCTCTCAGGTACGGTCACGAAATAGAAATAGGAACAAAAATTAAAGAAATTGGAAACTCTAGCATCACATGGTTAATGGGTATGTTCTTAAAAGATTCTGATGAATTAGTAAGTTCTTGTGAGGCCGTTCATGTATATACAGACCAAATAACAATGAAGCCGACACCAATTACAGAAGAGCTTAAAGAAAAGCTACAGTTTAATTAATCAAAGCTTACGCACTAACATTATTCATATGAATCAAAGAAGATATGATATTGATGCTTTGCGATCTATAGCAATGTTTCTACTTATTTTTTATCATCTTGGTCAATCATTTACCTATAACGCAAGAAATATTTTATTTGTTCAAGACAAAAGACCTGTAGATGATATCTGGATAATTTTAAATTTACTAAATTCCTGGAGAATACCTTTGGTGTTTTTAATTGCTGGCATAGCATTGAGATTGTCATTTTCTAAAAGAACCCAAACCAAAATACTTAAAGAAAGGTTAAAAGTATTGGGTATACCATGGATTTTTGGATCCCTAGTCTTTGCTAGTTCATCAGCTTATATAAATGGAAAATTCTATGGATATCCTTTTTTTAATGAATTAAGCAATTTAATTCCTTTTGTGTTTGAGTACAACGGTTTACATATGTGGTTTGTGTTGTATATTTTAATTTTTTGTCTGATAACAATTCCTTTTTTAAAAATTATCTCAAACACAAATGAAAAAGACACAATATTTTCAAAAACTCTTAAGAAACCAGGTGGGATATTTTTATTTGCTATACCTGTAATTTTGGAAGGACAACTATTAAATGAATTAAGGTTTGATTTTAAGATTGACTATGGAGACTTTTATCAAGTATTTGCAAACACGAGTCACGGATTTGTTCTTGGTTTTATATGGTTTCTACTAGGAATTGTTTTGACCTCACAAGGTGATGCATTTTGGGAATCATGTAAAAGAAATTGGAAAGTTCACTTATCTCTTGGATTGCTTTCATATATTTATAGATTACTCAATGGATTTGAGAGTGGCTTTGCATTAGATAATAGGCTTATTGCCTTTGAGTCGTTCAATTTTATTTTTTTAATGCTGGGTTTAGGAGCAGTATATTTAAATAAAGATTCTCCTCAACTAACGTATTATAAAACTGCAGTTTATCCCGTTTATATTGTTCACCTACCAGTACAAATGGCAGTAATGTATTATTTTGCTGGTGTAAATATCCATCCAATAATTAAATTTCCAATTGCCCTGTTTTTGATTTGTTTTCTTTCTTTAACGATTTATCACTCCATAAAAAACA
>JADHQS010000017.1 GCA_016777845.1 Candidatus Actinomarina sp.
ATTTTTAGTTTATTTAAATAAATACTGGACTAAATCCTATATTTCCATATCTATGGTTGGTTATAGAAATACTTTGTTGCCTTACCCAAGAAAATAGCTCTATTTGAGGATTCTGTACAATATGGTTGGTATCTACAGAAAAATTATACTTATAAATCCATTCAGGAACTGGTTCTATACTTAACCAGCGAACTAGTGAATATTTATCTATCGAATCATTGTCTTCCAATTTTGAAAACTCTATTTCATCAATAGTCGTTCGAAATATATTTTTAATTGAATCTATATATTTTTTAAATTCCGGGTCGTACTTGTCATCTTGAACTATCAGAACTTTTTTGTGAGGGTATAAAACTGAATAATTATGTTCAGATTGCAAATCATCATTTTTAATTTTTTTTGATTTAATATTCCAAAGTTCTTGCAAGTCTTTTACCAACATGTCGTAATCTTTTACCTCTTCGTATCTTTTAAAAATACTTGGGTAAAAACTAGATCCAGCTTTTACTGTTGGTCCAAAACTGCTTTTTTTCCAACCGCCAAAAGGTTGCCTGTTTACTACTGCGCCTGTTATTGGTCTGTTGATATATAAATTTCCAGCTTCTACATTTTTTAACCAATAATTACATTCCTTTGTAGATAGGGAATGAAGACCTGCTGTTAGTCCATAATCAGTTGCATTTTGCCACTCGATGGCTTTTTTCAGATTTGGTGCTTTCATTATCCCTAGGACTGGACCAAACCACTCATTCATATGAGTCCATGAGTTAGGTTGTACATTAATTTTTATACCTGGAGTCCAGCAATTACTATTACTTAGTGCTTTTGGCTTCACCAACCATTCTTCTCCTTCTTCAAGCTCAGTAAGTGCTCTTAAAAGTTTTTCGTCTGGATCTTTTATTATTGGTCCCATGGAAGTTCCTAGATCTGTAGGATTGCCCACCGAGAGCGAATTTGTGGCATCCACTAACTGTTTAAAAAATAAAGGATTGTTGTATGTCTCTTTCTCGACAATTGCGAGACTTCCTGCAGAACACTTTTGACCTGCATGACCAAAAGCCGACTTTACAATATCATAAACTGCAAGATCAATATCTGAACTATTTGTTATAACTATTGAATTTTTTCCACTTGTCTCTGCTACTAAGTCTAAATCTGGTCTCCAACTTTTAAACTTTACAGCTGTTTCATACGCTCCAGTTAAAACAACTTTGTCAACATCTCGGTGAGATATTAACTTTTGACCAACTTCATTATCTAATGTTGGGACAAAGTGAAGAGCCTGTTTTGGTATACCTGATTTCCACAACTGGTTAACTAATTCCCATCCAACCAGTACAACCTCTGGTGCTGGTTTAAATATAACGGTATTACCAGATACAAGTGCTGCAATTATTCCTCCTGCTGGAATAGCATATGGAAAATTCCAGGGTGATGCAACAACAACGAGACCACATGGTTGCGAACCCTCACTAGGATTTAATGCTGTCAGACCATATAATCTTGCAAAATCAATTGCCTCTGAGACCTCTACATTTGCTTCTTCTATAGTTTTCCCTGAGTCTCTTATCATTGCAGCAATTAATCTTGCTCTGTCGTTCTCCATATTTTTTGCAACATTGCCAAATATCTCATAAATTTTTTGTGGTTTTGTTTCAGACCAATTTTTTTGCTCAAATTTTGCAATCCTAACTGCATCCTCAATAGTTTCTAAATTTGCAACATTGTGAGAATAAAAAGGCTTGTTTCCCTCACCTGGTTCGCCAACTGTTACTCTTTCAAGGTTAAGTTCTTCTTTCCCACCAACTACTACTGGAATGAGGCTTTTACCAAACATATATAACTTGTTAACAACAGCATCAACAAATTTTTTACTTGTTATATCTTCATCTGCTTGGTTAGCAAAAGAGTTGTTGCTATAAAGCTCTTCATTTTCTGGTGCTGTAGAGGTTCTTCTCTTAGACTCAAGGCTTACAACATGTGACATGTGCACAGAGTCTAAAAATCGCTTTGCTTGCTGGTTAAATTCTTTATTGTTTATATCAATTGTGAAAGATGCTCTCAAATAATTTTCTTCAGAAGTGTTCTCATCTAACCTTCTCACTAAATAAGCTACTGCTGCAGGAAAGTCTTTTCTTAAAGTGATTGGGGAGTACAAAAGTACTGATCCAAATTTCTGTTTGACCGCCATTGCTTCTGCATTAGCCATTCCCTCAAGCATTTCTATCTCAACCATGCTTGTAACTTCTCTGAGTTCAGCAAGCTGTTGTGCGAATGCAATATGAAATAAATTATGACTAGCAACTCCAATTACCAAAGAGTCTTTATTTTCTTTGGATAAACCAATGTTGATAAGTCTTGAATAGCTTGCGTCAACCTCTGCTTTTGTATTATATGGAGCTGGATTCCAACCATGTAGTTCTGCTTCTGTTCGCTCCATTGCTAAGTTTGCACCTTTGACTAATCTGATTTTGATTTTTGAACCATATGCCTCATAACGTTTTTTTGACCAACTTAGTAAATCATCAAATGCAGAATGTGCTTCAGGTAAATAGGCTTGTAAAACTATTCCTGCATAAAGATTTTTAAACTCTTCTTCCATTAGTAGCTGTTTGAATACATCTAATGTTATTTCAAAATCTTTAAACTCTTCCATATCAAGATTGATGAAACAATTGTTTTTAAGACTCTTTCTATAAATAACTCTTAATTTCTGTGCTACTCGTTCACAGCTCCCCTTTAAGTCAGAAGGAATGATCTGAGATACAATTGCTGAAATCTTTACAGATATGTAGTTAACATCATCTAATTCCATTAAATTTAAAAGGTCTTTAAATCTTTTATCTGCTTCTTCTTCTCCAAGTACTGCTTCACCAAGTAAGTTGAGATTAATATCTACATTGGCTTTACTTTTTTTCCTAAGATATTTTTTGATTTTTCTAGGATTTGCACTGTTAATAATTCCCTTAGATGCAATTCTTATTCTTTCTGTAACTATAAAAAGAACAACTGGTCTTAGAACATAAGAAAATAATCCAAGAAGTTTCAAACCAAAATAATCTATTAGGCTAAATCCCTTTGATTTTACTTTCCTAACAATACTTCTAAACATTTTTGCTGAAGCTTTGCTTGAATCTATTCTGATTACTTGGTCAGTTAATTGCTGTGTAGCCTTAATAGCATGATTGTCTTTTACAAGTCTTGCGAACTGTCTTTTTTTTGATTTTTCTTTTCTTGTTTCTTTTTTCTTGGCAATTTCAAGCAATTCAGTTGCTAAATAAATAGAGTCATCAATTATTTGTCCAGGAACTATCTTCATATAATCACTATTTTATTATTATTTTTTTGTGAAGAAGTCTGAAGTTAGAAGAAAAAAAGAACGTGCTTCTTATGATTTAAATGAACTTTTTTCCTTTTTGAACAAAACGCATTTCGTTACAGTTTCGTTTAATCAAAAAGAGACTGTCTTTTCTATTCCAATGCTACATGCTATTTACAATGAAAAAATTTATCTACACGCTGCTGTTGGATCAAGAATTACAAAAGAATTAGCTAATAATTCAAATGTGACGTTGTCTGCAACAAATGTATATGGAATAGTTTTATCAAAAAGTCTTTTCAATTCATCTATGAATTATCAATCAGCAGTTGTTTTTGGTGAAACTAAACGAATTGATGATGAAGAACTTATGTATGCTGCGTTTGAAAATATGGTTGATAGGTTTTTTAAAGGAAGGTTTGAAGAAGCAAGAAAACCTACAAAAAATGAATGGCTACAAACTGCAATGCTTGAATTTACAATTGATGAATTTTCACTCAAACAACGTACTGGCATGCCTAAAGAAGAAGAGACTGATAAAACCCTTCCAATTTGGTCAGGAGTAGTGCCTGTAGAAACTAAATTTGTAACACCAGAAGTTGATATAGAACATTCTGCTGATATTAATCTGCCTGATTATTTAGAGTCTCTCTAAAACTAAAGGTTTAACCTTTTCTCCGATTAATGTATAAGTTTCCATTAAATCTTCATGTGTTAGGCCTGCGTTATCAATCTGAAAAGTAAAGCGAGATAAACCACCTAAAGATTCACTATGTCTAACTAATTTTTCTGCTACTTCCTCTGGTCCACCGATAACATATGCTCCCAAGTCGCCGATCTGTTGCTCGAATCTCTCCATAGTAACTGGTGGCCAACCACGCTCTTTTCCAATTTGGTTAAACCAAATTCTATACCCTGGATAATATTTTTCAATAGCTTCCTCTTTTGAGTTTGCTACAAACCCGAGTGAATGAAGACCTACTTTTAGAGAAGATTTATCATGACCTGCTTTTTCTGCAGCTTCATAATATAGATCGATTAAAGGTCTAAATCTGTGAGTTTCTCCACCTATCACTGCAACCATTAAGGGAAGGCCGAGTGCTCCTGCTCTTACAAAAGAGGTAGGTGTGCCACCAACTCCAACCCACACAGGTAGTTTCTCTTGCAACGGTCTTGGATAAACTGTCTGGTTTTCTAGAGGGGGTCTGAACTTTCCAGACCACGTAACTTTGTTTTCATCTCTAATTCTTAATAAAAGGTCAAGCTTTTCAGCATAGAGATCGTCATAATCACTAAAATCTAAACCAAAAAGAGGAAATGCTTCTGTGAAAGAACCTCTTCCAGCGACAATCTCAGCTCTGCCATTTGAAATTAAATCTAATGTTGCATAATTTTGAAACAACCTAACTGGATCCATTGCACTTATTACAGCGACTGCACTTGTTAACCTAATATTTTCTGTCTTTGCTGCTGCAGCTGATAATATATTGTGTGCTGCTGAGTCTAAAAACTCTTCTCTGTGGTGTTCCCCAATACCAAACACGTCTAAACCTACTTTGTCAGCATGGACTATTCTCTCAATTAGTTCAGACATGGCAAGAGCATCGTCTTGAACAGTACCACCCTCATTAGTTTGAGTTTTCTTTGCGAACGAATCTATTCCTATTTCCATATAGATTAGGAAATATTTTTTAAAGCTTTCACAAGACTCTCTATAAGCATTTCAATATGATCAATTTGGACACTTTCATTTGGAGCGTGAGCATTACCTAATTCTTCATCAGCCGCACCGACTAATACTAATTCCGCATTAGGAAACTCCCTAACAAAATCATTAGCAAAAGGTATTGATCCGCCAACGCCAATATAAGCAGTCTCGTTTTCCCAAATTGAATTAAAGCTATTAACTAATTCCTTTGTAAATGGTTTATTAGGGTCTGCGACTACACCAGAGCCTTTGGAGTTTGGAATAAATTTAACAGAAGCATTCCATGGAATATTTTTTACTACATGCTCTTCAAGCATTTTCATAGCGTGCTCTGGGTCTTCAGTTGGGGGAAGTCTAAGACTAATTTTTGCACTCGCTTTAGGAATAACTAAATTGACTGCGTCCTTAACTGGGGGTGCATCAATAGCTAACACATCTAATGCTGGTTCTAACCAGAGTCTTTTTGAAATACTCTCTGTGTCAAATAAATTTATTTCATCTGAACCAAGCATTTTTTTTAGAAAAGATTCTTCTAATTCAGTTACTTGCATATCTGTAGGGGTTAAACCTTCGATCATGAGCTCACCTTTTTCGTTATGAAAAGAAGTAATAATTCTACTTAACACCATAAAAGCATCAGGAACAACTCCTCCGCCAACACCAGAATGTATTGGCCTCATTGGCTGGTCAACCTCAATAATCGCATCTACTAATCCTCTTAATGTGGTGGTAATAGTTGGTACACCAATTTTTACATTCCCTGAGTCAGCAATAATTATTACGTCAGCTTCTAGTGCTTGTCTATTTTGTTCAATAAAATCTGACATTGTAGGAGATCCAATTTCTTCTTCTCCCTCGATGAAAATTTTGATATTTACTGGTAAATCGCTTAAAAGTTGTTTTACAACATTGTAATGAACGACTACTCCAGATTTGTTATCACCTGAACCTCTGCCGTATAACCTTCCATCTTTTACTACAGGATCAAATGGTTCAGTATTCCACAGGTCTATATTCCCAACGGGTTGGACATCGTGGTGAGCATAAAGGAGAACAGTTTTTTTAGAAGGATCGATATCTGTATGAGCTACTACAGCTGGCATACCACCTGCAACTTTTATGACTTGTGTGTTCAACCCAAGATCTGCAAACAAATTTTGAACAAATTGTGATGAAGCATCTACGTCGTCTCTATGATTTTTATCTGAACTAATTGATTTTATCTTTACCATTTCAGATAATAACTTAATTATTTCTTCTTGAGCCATAGGAATATTGTAAGGTTAAAAAATATTTACTCGTAGGAGATAGCTTCGAGGATGTTTTGTCTTGCCGCCCTAATAGCAGGAAGTATTGCAGCAATGACTCCCGCAATTATTGCAATGCCAATCCATAAAATTGTCTGCGGTATAGAAACAGCAAATACAGTGAATCCTTCGTCAGCTAGTGTTTGAATCAAGCTCCATGCAAAGAATATTCCTAATCCTGTACCAAGAGCTGCACCAAATATTGAAATAATAGAAGACTCAATAAAAATCATTCTTCGTATTTGTTTTCTATAAGTTCCTATTGCCCTCATTAATCCTATTTCTCTAGTTCTTTCATACACCGATAAAGAGAGTGTGTTTGTGATACCAAATAGAGCTACAAAAATGGATATGGAAAGGAATCCATAAATTACATTCAAAAGTAATTGGATTTGATTATTTGCTTCTTCAACAAGCCCGTCTTCATCTCTTACCTCAACGCCAGGGTATCCATCAACAATCGCATTTATTTTCTCCTCTAGTTCTGGAGTTTTTTTATTTACATTGAAATACAATTCTGTATCAAGTGATTCGTCAGCAAAAAAAGTATTATTTTCAAGAAGTACAAAAAATTCAGCCGGTGGTTGAGTGGTCCAGTCAAAAATGTAGGTGACAGTAAAAGTTCTTTCTCCTTCTTCAGGAATTGTTAATACAACCTCATCTCCTACAAAGAGCTCTTCTCTTTCCGCTGTTTGTTTTAGTATTCCTATTGCATCTTTTTTAAGGAAGTCTTTTCTATTTCCAGATATATCGTCTGTCTTTACAAGATCAAAGACAGTTTCATCAACGGCACCAAGAATAAGGGGTCGTTGGTTGTAACCAACAACAGTTGCTCTTGTTCTTGAAAGTTTTGTTACTTCATCTAGTTCTAGAAGCTCTTCAGATAAACCTGTAGGAATTCCTGGGGAAAAAAATACATTAGAAGCGCTTACTTGATAGTCAGCAAGTATCACTTCACTTATTAATGACTCAGCCTGTGCCTTAAATGAAGTGGTTATAACATTTGCCAAAGATATCAGGGTTAATCCAATCATTAAAGCTGATGCTGTAGACGCAGTTCTTCTTGGTGTTCGTTTGGAATTCTCTGTAGCCAATTTACCAAGAATTCCAAACACTAAGTTGTATGCTTTATCAAAAAGAAAAACAAAAGGCTTTGTAATTGATGGTGTTATTACAGAGATTCCAATAAAAATTACACCCGCACCAAAACCTACTTGTTGTAGAGAAGACAGGGTCGGAAGATCTAAGAAATCGTATAAAACCCCAAACAACATTCCAAACCCAGCGACAGAAATAAGCGAACCAAAAATTAATCTAATAAATAAAGATTTCCTTCTAGGTGTTGAAACACTGTCTCTAATAGCTTCCATTGGACTTACTTGAGAGGCTTTTCTAGCTGGAAGTAAAGAGGATAAAATTGTAACAGTTATTCCAATAATTAATCCTGTTATTGCAGCTTCTGTTGTTAAAACTAGTGGTCCGTCTGGTAGTCCAAACTCAAAATATTGTAATCCTTCTTTCACTGCAACAGCTAACCCAATTCCTAAAGCAATGCCCAGACCAGATCCAATTACAGACATAAACAGAGATTCAGAAATTACTAATCTGTAAATTTGTCTCTTTGATGTACCTAAAGCTCGAAGTAACGAAAGCTCTTTTGTTCTTTGAAGCAAAAGAATTCTAAATGTATTTTGAATGATAAAAGCACCAACAAATATTGCGATACCAGCAAATACATTAAGTATTGTATTGAAGAAATCAAGACCTTGCTTGATAGAATCAGCTTGTTCAGCTGCAGCTTCTTGAGCATTTATTACATTTAAATTTTCTGAATCTAAATTTGTTATTTCAGTTTTAACATCATTAATATCAAAATTATTTTCTATAACTACATTTATTAAATCCACTTCGCCTCTTGAATCTAATAATTTTTGAGCAGTCCTGAATTCAAACAATGCAAAGGTTGCCCCGCCTGGCGCACCTACATTAGCAAACTCTGCAATTCCCACAATTGTAAATGATGCAGGAGTTGCACCAGCCAAAACTGTTACCCTATCTCCTACAGAAAATTCGTGATTTTCAGCGGTCACAACATCCATGACTACTTCTTTTGTGTTGGTTGGTGGATCTCCTTCTACCAATGACCATTGCGCTGCATATGGATTGCTATCCCAAGCAGCCCCAAATGTTGGAGCAAATCCATTAGAAATTAATACTGTTTCACCATCTACAATTTTTATGAACTGGGCAAAACCCAATACTTCACCCCAAGCTGCTTTTACACTTGGTAAATTTGAAATCTCTTCAATTCTTTCATCAGGTATTTTCTTAACTTCAAAAGAAATTGGCCCTTGACCGCCATCGCCACTAAATCCCTCTGCAAAATCCTCCTGTATTGGCTGTACTACTAAGTCAACTCCCTCGTAAATGCCTGAAAATAAGTTATCAAAAGCGGATTTATTGCTTTCCGAAAAAATATTTGAAGCAATAATAACTGCTACCCCAAGAATGATGGATGATGTTGTTAAAAATATCCTTACAGGATAGGTTTTTAAATTTTTCCAGGCTATCAGAAAAAGAGGACGCTTTGTAAATCCAAACATTAGATGCTAGTTAATGCTGTAACCTCTGCAACAATTTCTTCTTGTGTTGGTTGGTCTAAGTCACTAGCAATTCTTCCATCTTTAAGCATTATTACTCTATTGGCGTAGGAAGCAGCGTAAGGATCATGTGTAACCATGATGATTGTCTGGTTAAGCTCTTCAACTACGGACTTCATGAAACTTAAAAGTTCTTTGCTTGATTTTGAATCTAAATTTCCTGATGGCTCATCTGCAAAAATTACTTCAGGTTTTGTAGCCATGGCTCTAGCAGCTGCTACTCTCTGTTGCTGTCCACCGGATAATTCATTGGGCCTGTGTGTTAACCTGTCTCCTATATCAACTGTTTCAACTACTTGTTTTACCCAGTCCATATCTGGTTTTCTTCCCGCAATAGATGCTGGTAATGTAATGTTTTCTTCAGCAGTTAAAGTTGGGATTAGATTAAAAGCCTGAAATACAAAACCAAAGCTATCTCGTCTAATTTTTGTTAACTGTTTATCATTCAAAGTCGATATGTCATCTTCTTTTAGAAATATCTGACCAGATGTTGGTCTGTCTAAGCCTGCTAGACAGTGAAGTAAAGTTGACTTTCCTGAGCCGGATGGACCCATGATTGCTGTAAATTCGTTTTCTTTAAACTCGACATTAATTTTGTCTAACGCTGTGACACTTGTTTCTTTTTCACCATAAATTTTTGTTAAATCAACAGAGTGAATTATTTTATTCATGAGCTCAATACTAGGTTAGGAGTGGATATATTGATATTTCGACATTTTTTGTTAACAAAAAATTTACAATTATAATTTTAAATTTTAAGAAAAACATCTACATTAGTAACAATGTATAAAGTAACAAACTGGAATTGGTGGACACTACATATGTAGGTGCCTAGTTCTATGTTGTTTTCTAAAGCCGGGCACAGCCCGGTTTTTTTATTTTAGGAGGAACAATGAGCGAACAATATAAATTTTTATTATCAGAATCTGAGATGCCAACACAGTGGTACAACATCATTCCGGACTTACCAAATCCACTACCACCACCGTTGAATCCACAAACAATGGAGCCAATTGGTCCAGAGGATTTAGCTCCCTTATTTCCAATGGGGTTGATTTTACAAGAAGTGTCTCAAGATTCTTTTATAGATATACCAAAGCCTGTCTTAGATTTATATAAGCTTTATAGACCTTCTCCTTTGTTTAGAGGAGTTCGACTTGAAAAAGCCCTTGGTACAAAATCAAGAATATATTACAAATACGAAGGTGGATCCCCGTCTGGCTCGCATAAGCCTAACACCGCAATACCCCAAGCATTTTATAACGCGGAAGAAGGTGTTACAAAAATGGTTACGGAAACAGGTGCTGGTCAGTGGGGTTCTGCTTTGGCTTTTGCATGTCAGGCTTTTGGAATTGAGTTAGAGGTATTTCAAGTAGCTGCATCATACTTAGCAAAACCTTACAGAAAGACCATGATGGAGATATACGGCGCAAAGGTATATTCAAGCCCCTCTGAAAGAACAGATGTTGGTAAAAAGTTTCTTTCGGAAGACCCTGAAACTCCAGGAAGTCTAGGCATTGCCATTTCAGAAGCTATTGAAGTTGCTGCTAAAGATGAGAAAACAAGGTACGCGCTTGGAAGTGTTTTGAATCATGTCCTAATGCATCAAACTATTATTGGAGAAGAAGCACTAAAACAATTGGCACTGGCAGACGACTATCCAGATGTAATAGTTGGCTGTACTGGTGGTGGTTCAAACTTTGCGGGTCTTTTTACACCTTTTGCTAGAGAAAATATGCAAAATAACAAATCTACGGTTATTAGAGCTGTTGAGCCACAAGCTTGTCCATCTTTGACTAAGGGAACGTATGCATATGACTTTGGGGATTCAGTAGGAATGGCCCCCGTAGTCAAAATGCATACCCTTGGTCATTCTTTTGTGCCTGATCCAATTCATGCTGGAGGTTTGAGATACCACGGTATGGCACCACTAGTCAGCGCAATGTATGAAGAGAAGTTGATCGAAGCAGAAGCTATAGGACAAAAAGAGTGCTTTGAAGCAGGTCAGTTGTTTGCAAAAACTGAAGGTATAGTGCCAGCTCCTGAAGCTACTCATGCAATAGCTTCAGCAATAAGGGCAGCAAAAAATGCAGATACGAACTCGGAGTCTAATGCAGTTTTAACTGCTGTGTGTGGTCACGGACACTTTGATATGCAAGCATATAGTAATTTCCTATCAGGAGAAATGGTAGATTACGAATTTCCTGCTGAAAAAGTAAAAATAGCAAAGGAGTCAATTAAGTCTTAGAGTGGTTATCTCCTTCCACTCTGAAACCTTTGGTCCTGTCTTGTAAAGAGACTGTGTATCAAAAGAAATAGTTATAGGGATGAGTTCATTAAGCTCCCCCAAGTCAAAAGATTTGGGTAACTCATCCCCGTAACTTAAAGAAAGATGAGGTACCCAAAGACTTGGCCAACCTTCTATTTTTGAAACAGAATTAAAAAAATAAGTATTGTCTGATGATTCGAGATACAGCTTTTGAAAGTAAGTATCTCCTGTAGAAACTTTATCAAAAACAACTGAAGACTTGTTGTCTGATAGTTTTTGCAAAATTTTCAGAGCTTTTTCTTCTGAGTTTATATTGGAAACAAGTGTTACGTGGGGAGAGAAAGAGTCTTTGTTTTCTTCACTTGCATATCTTTTGATAAGATCGTGGATCTTTTTATTGTGTACTGAATTTTGAAGCCAAATAGAGTAAGTTTCTTCAGTCATTCTTTTATATTATTAAGAAATAGTTGCTGTTGCCAGAGATCCTTTTTTTCTAATTTTATTTGATAAAAAAGCCAGAACAAATATTATTGTTGCGACTAATGACATTGAAGGTCCTGATGGAAGATTTAAGAAGTAGGAGAGGTACATTCCTGTTATTGACGATATGGTTCCGAAAAGAACGCTGACCCGAATAGACACTGTAAAAGTTTCTGTTAAAAGCTTTGCGGCAGCCGCCGGAATTATGAGCATGCTTAAAACCAAAATAATACCAACTGTCTGTAAAGATCCAACAATTGCAATAGACAACAGAATTAAAAAGAGATAGTTTAGAAAAGTAGTATTTAGTCCTTTTACTTCAGCTCCAATTGGGTCAAAAGAGTAAAACAATAACTGTTTGAAATAAATTACTATTACCAAAATGACCAGTATCAGTAAGCTAACAACAATGTAAACATCCGAAACACTGACTGCAAGTATTTGGCCAAACAGTAAGTCCTCCAGATTGATTGTCACATTTAGAAGTGAAATCAATACAAACCCCAATGCAAAGAAAGAAGAAAATATTATTCCGATAGCGGTATCTTCACCAACATTTGTATTCTTAATAATTAAACCAAGAAAGATTGCTATCAAAATTGCCGCTGGAACTCCTAATTCAGAAATACTGAAACCCAAAAAGACTCCTACAGCAATAATAGGCAGTGTTGCATGAGCCATCGCATCAGCCATGAACCCCATGTTTCTATTAATAGTGAACGGACCGAGTAACGATAGCATAGCTCCTGATGCAAAAGCTGTAATCAATGAACGTATCATGAAATCGTATCTAAAAGGCTCCAGCAAAATTTCAATCATTACCAGATCCTTCCTTATGAAAGTGTGCCTTGTTGTTGAGTAAGCTATTATGTGACCCATACATTTCTTCTATAACTTCTGGTGTTAAAACTTCCGCTGGGTCTCCATAAGCACAGCAATGTTTGTTTAAACAAAGCACTTCATCAAATTTTTCTTCTAAATTATTTACATCATGAGTTGCAATTAATATTGTTTTTCCATCTAAATTTATATTGTCAATTAGTTGCATTATGTCTTCTTGAGCTCCTATGTCAACTGCACTAAAAGCTTCGTCCAGTAAAAGTATTTCGGAATCTTGCGCAAGAGCACGTGCAATTAAAACTCTCTGAAGCTGGCCACCAGACAAATTTTTGATGCTTATATTAATTTTTTCTAATAATCCAACTTCCTTTAATGCCTTGTTAATTTTTTCATTAACTTTATTTCTAGAAAACAAATTAAAAGAATTTCTGGTAGTTAAACCCATTTCTATTACTTGCTTTACAGATAAAGGAAAATTCCAATTTATAAGGTCTTTTTGAGGTACATAGCTCACTTTACCTTTTACTTCATTAGGGTTCTTTCCTTCTATAGTTAATGACCCTTCTGTTAATGGTATTAACCCAGCAAGAGCATTGAACAAGGTTGACTTTCCACCGCCATTTGGTCCAACGACTGCTACCTTTTTTCCTTTATTTATAGAAAAATTAACACTTTCTAAGGCTGGAATATTTCCAAAATGCACACAGCACCCATCTGAAATTATCAGAGGGGTGCTTGCACTGTTTACTTCTTTAGTATCCATCTTGATACCTTTCTTATTAAAAGTATCGAAAGTTATATACAACTAACCTAGTCTGTGTTTCTTAAGTTCTCCACAATTAATTCAACAGCACTAATTAAAAAGTCCGGATATGACTGACCTGCCTTTAATGTCTCAACCCATAAGCCTTCTACAGCTTTAATGCCAGTTTCTGCAACAATTGTCTCTGCATATACTGATGGAGCTTCAGACTCAATGAAGATAACTTTTACATTGTTGTCTTCAATGACATCTATAACACCAACTAACTGTGCAGGTGATATTTCATTTGCTGAATCAAGGCTAGGAATAATTGTAGAGAGTACCTCTAATCCAAATTTAGCTTCTAAATATCCCAACGATTCGTGAGTTGTTATAAGCTTCCTATTTTGAGACGGGACTGTAGATATTAAGTCGGATACCTGACCTGTTAAACCTTTTAACTCGTCTGTATAAGCACTTCCTGCTTTTTCGTAGCTTGAAGCATTGCTTGGATCAAATTCTACTAATTTTTCCTCTATATATTCTGCTGCATATGCAACTCTACTTGGATCAAACCAGAAATGCGGGTCATATGCTCCGTGGTCATGATCATCATGGCCTTCTTCGTCATCATGGCCTTCTTCGTCATCATGGCCTTCTTCGTCATCATGGCCTTCTTCGTCATCATGGCCTTCTTCCCCGTGATCTCCATGATCGTCGTGTCCACCTTCTTTAAATTCAATAGGATAAACGTTTTCACCAACTTCAGCTAATACATCTGTACTACACGCTGAGCTTTCAAGCAGTTTAACAACTGCTGCTGGTTCATATTTCAACCCTGTATAAAATACTAAATCTGCATCCGCAATGGTGCCAGCATCTTGAGGAGCTGGTTCATATGTGTGTGGATCTGCCCCAGGTGGCATAATGACAGTTAAGTTTATATTGTCACCACCAACTTGATTTACAAATTCACCAATCATTGGTGTTGTTGCTACAACATTAATTTTTCTATCTTCTATTGCAGGACAACCTGCTTCATCTGAGCTGCCGCCAGAACAAGCAACTAAGACTAATGAAAGCGCAATTACGCCAAATTTAAAAATTGCTTTACTTTTCAAAGCATTCCTTCTTTCTAATATCTATTAAATGAGAATAATTCTCATTATTTATGACATTAGTTCTCATTTAAAATAATGCAAGCTGTTATCATAAATTTATGGAAAAAAGTTCAAGAGAAATTTTATCTGATAATAACATTTCAATAACTAACCCAAGAATTATTGTCTTGGAACAGTTGTTGAAATATAAAAAACCAATATCTGTTGAAGATTTGCAAGATAATCTAAGGGGGCAAGTAGCTACTTCTACTCTTTATAGAGTTCTTAATGATTTAAAAAAGATCAATGTTATTTCAGAGTTTATTACTCCAGGAAACACAACCATGATCGAGCTATCGCTTCATGAAGATGAACACCACCATCATCTTTTCTGTAAATCCTGCGGTGATGTAATTGATATTGAATTAAGTCTTGGATTTGAGCAAAAACTTTCAAGTGAAATTAAATCAATAGAAAAAAACTCATTCTTTATTATAGAAGACCATGGCCTTGAACTTATTGGTCGATGTTCAGAATGTAGGGATTCTTTTTAAAATAGTATTGCAATTAAGTTTGCATTTAAAAGTAGAGATTGAATCTGTTCAATAGTATGAAAATTTTGAACAGCGCTAGCTAAAGGTATAGTCATTGACTCTCCATTAATTGTACTTTTTACAGCTAATGCGCTTTCAATATAATCTTTTTGACTTAAACTAGTACAAACTACACACATAATTATTTCCCTGTTTTACATTCCATTCAATTATATATAAATTGCCTTAATTGTAAAAGCAAATAAATATACTCTAAACATATGTCTTTTAATCAGTTTCTCAACCATGGTATAGGAAGTGTGGGAGATCTACCTATACCCTTTGATACTGTATTAAACATATCTGGATTAGTAATTGTATTAACCTTTGTGTTTTTAAAAGTCTCATGGAAAGAATCTATTTTTATTAAAAAAGAAATTTTTGTCACTTACAAACAGCCATTAATCGGAAAGGTTTTTGGATGGTTCCTTCTATCGCTGCTTATTCTTCCAGGTTTTATTGGTGATGAAAATGCAAATACCTCCATTACACCATTGGTCATATGGGTGTTTTTTTGGATTGGAGTTCCAGTATTGGGACTTTTTTTTGGAGATGTGTATGCAAAATTTAATCCATTAGATATTTATAAAACTCCCAACACAAATCCAAAGTCGGTATACATAGCTACGACTTTATTTCTGGGACTTACATGGTTTGAGCTCGTCTGGAATAAGCCAGGAAACCCAACCCATATTGGAGTTGTTTTCCTTGTCTTGTTATTCATTACAGTCATAAGTAAGTTTTTTTTGCAAAAAGCCTCCATAGAAGTTGACCCATTACATTTACTACATCATTTGTACTCAAAGCTACGCCTAACAATTTCAAAACCTGTACTAAAAAATATGCTCGAAAATATCTCTAATCTCTCAAATTTAAAAGGTATGGATTACTTTGTTTTACTCATGATTGGAACTGTTACTTACGATGGGTTAAGAGGAACAACTTACTGGAGAAACCTCTTTGGATCTTCCGTACTTGATATTAGTTTCTCAACATTAGCTTTTTTATCAATAAATTTGATTGTCATTCTAAGTTATAGATTTGCTTGCTGGTTTGCAATTAAAGTAAGTGGTAAGAGTAAAAATCTAAACGAAATATCACTATTGTTTAGTCACACAATGCTTCCAATAGCATTTGCTTATCACGTAACCCATTATTTGAGTTTGTTACTTTATGAATCTCAAAGCTTTATTTTTAGACTTAACGATCCTTACGGATTGGGGTGGAATTTATTTAATATCAATGAAGTAAGTATCAATTACTTTTTAAGTCCTGTGGCTTTATGGGCTATCCAAGTTTTTGTAACACTAGCTGGCCATATGTTAAGTGTTGTTTTAGCTCATGATTTAGCAGTAAAACTGTTTGGTCATAAACAAAGTGATAAAACTCAATATATTTTCTTATTAATAACTGTTGGGTTAACGCTTCAAGCTTTGTTTGTTCTAAGTGTCCCTTAAAGCTAATTTGTTCTCTATGCTTGCAACTCTCTCTGCAATTGGTGGGTGAGAGTAATAGTAAGAACTATATAAAGAGTCTGGGGTTAAATTAGAAGCATTGTCTTTACTCAGCTTCAACAAACCAGAAATCATATATTCTCCATCAGTAAATTTAAATGAAAAATCATCGGCTTCGAATTCTCTTTTTCTAGATAGTGCTGAGGTAAAAGGTTTAGTAAAAAATGTAT